>NZ_JAHVAH010000001.1:0-167500 GCF_019264355.1 Sphingomicrobium clamense
TTGCCGGAGCCGTCAACCTCAACGCGGAAGGCAACCGCGCCTGCCGGATCGGCCATGCCGCCCGAGCCGACGAGACCAACTACATCGGTGCCGTCATAGTAGAGATAGATGCCTTCGCCTGTTGCCGTGTCGGTCAGGCCGCTGTCGGCGCCCTCGGTGATAACGAGCGAATAGACCAGCGACTGCTGCCCGTCCGCGCCGGGATCCAACGTAAAGGCACCGGCGTAAGCATTGCCATCGTCGTCGGTGGCGAGATCGCTCTCGTCGACCGCCAGTGCCGGCGCGCTGAATTGGTTGAGGCTTACCGAGGGGCCGTCATCGTCGAAGTTGAGCGAGCCGCCAATGTCGACCGACTGGGTAGCAACGTCGCCGTCGCCGTCCGTGACGGTCACGGTCAGCGAGATGGCGCCGCCATCGACGTCGACCGTTTCGTCGTAATTGTTGGGGTT
Source organism: Sphingomicrobium clamense (assembly GCF_019264355.1). NCBI lineage: Bacteria > Pseudomonadati > Pseudomonadota > Alphaproteobacteria > Sphingomonadales > Sphingomicrobiaceae > Sphingomicrobium > Sphingomicrobium clamense. The sequence goes on from NZ_JAHVAH010000001.1 coordinate 450, forward strand.
GTCCGGGTGGACGACCGCACGCTGCTGGTCGAGCGAGACGTTGCCCATGCCGTCGACGCTGACGACGAACACGACTTCATCCGAGCCGCTGGTGCGACCTTCGATCGTGCCTGCGCCGTCATTGTAGAGCAGGACCGACTGACCGGTCGCGGTATCGACCAGGCCGCTGTCCACGCCCTGCGACGAGAGTGTCAGGCTCCAGGCGGTCGAACCGCCATCGGCACCTTCGCTGATCGTGAACAGGCCCGCAAAGCTGGCGCTGTCGTCGGCGGCGAGGTCGGTTTCGTCGACCGAAAGGTCGGGAACGGCAACCTGCGTACGACCGATGGTCGGCGTGTCGTCGTCGGCATTGATCGTCAGCGTGCCATTGGCAGTGTCGCCATCGACATCGGTCACGGTGTAGCCGATATTGAAGACGACGTTGTTTTCATCACCGCCTGCAGCATGGTCGATCGCCGCATTCTGGGTGACCGTATAGCCGCCCGTCGCTGCGTCGAGCGTCACGGTTATGACCGTCACGCCACCCTGCTGGATCAGGATATCGTCACCGCTGGCGACAAAGGTGAAGCCCGCAGGCGCGCCCGCGGTCGAGAATTCGAATCCGATCGGCTGGTCAGCACCGGCGCCCGAAAGCGTTCCGGCAAGGTTGGCGCCATCGGGGTCGTCGCCGACACCGCCCGGATTGCCACCCGGAAGCGCGTCGTCATCGACGCGAACCATCGCGTTATCGCCGACGATCACATCGCTATTCTCGATCGAGATGGTCAGCGTCGCAGTGACGCTGTCACCGTCGCCGTCGGTCAGCGTATAGGTGAAAACGTCATCGACGCCGCCCGGCGTCCCGTCGTTACGGACGTAGGAGTAGTTTCCTTCGGAATCGATCGTCAGCACGCCGTACTGCCCGGCGACGCTTTCGCCATCTGCATCGACCATGCTCGAACCACCGGCACCTTCGATCATGGTGACCGATGCGCCATCGGCCCCCTCGACGTCCGCGCCTGCACCGCCGGCACCTTCATTGGTGCCTTCGCCGGTCATGACGTTGCCGGTCTCCGGACCATAGGTGCCCGCCGCAACCGTGTCGCTGTCGTTATTGGCCTCGGGTTCGTCATCGATGATGTCGATCGTTACCGTGTCAGTGGCAACGTCGCCGTCGGCATCGGTGATGCTGACTTCGAAGCTGATCGACGTATTGTCGCCCGACGTATTATCATCGAGTGTAATTTCATATTCAATAATATTGGCGACGGGATCGTAGCTGATAATGACCAGCGTTCCGCCATCGATGTCGATGACCTGGCCGGGGCCGGTTACGATGACATCATTGATGCGAACGACATTTTCGCCGTCGCCATCGACCCAGGTGATGGTGCCGACGACTGTTTCGCCAGTATCGCTATTATTGTTGGGGTCGCCGTCGGCGACTTCGCCCGAACCGGCGGGCTCGTCGCCGCGCGGCGGGAGACCGCCTTCGTCGACGACCGTGCCGCCATTGGGATCGGGGACGATCGTGATGTCGTCGCCCAGATCGTCGATGACAATCGTCAGCGTCGCGCTCGACTGGTCGCCGTCACCGTCTTCGATCGTGTACTCGAACACGTCTTCGACGCCGCCGGGCGAAAGCGGATCGCGGGCATAGGTGTAGCTGCCGTCCGGGTTCAGCGTAAGCGTGCCATACTGGCCGACAACGACAATCGCGCCGTTGACCATCGTGCCGTCGCCGCCGTCGCCGCTGGCCGAAACGACCGAGGCGCCATCGGCACCTTCGGTATCTTCGCCCGAGGAACCGGTGGTCGTGCCCGAACCGGTCATGACATTGCCGTCGGCAGCCATGCCGCCAGGCGCGATATAGTCGGCGTCGTCGCGGGCGACTGGGACGTCGTCATTGATGTTGATCGTCAGGTCGGCCGTGGCCGTGTCGCCATCTTCATCGGTGACGGTTACCTGAAACACGTCCTGCGTGTCATCGCCCGACGTATTGTCTGTAAGCTTGTAAAGGAAGTCGATTTCGCCATCGCGGATCGCGGTGATCGTCAGGGTGCCGTACTGGCCCTGGATGATCTGCCCGACCTGCGAGATCACGACACCGTTGACGACGAGACCATCGATCGCAACCACGTTCGGGCTGTCGGGCGAGAAGTAGACGAAGGTGCCTTCGGTGCATTCGCCATCCGAAGCCTCGTCCGAGCCGGCGGGTTCGTCCCCGCGTGCGGGCAGGCCAGACTCGTCGACGTCGGCGGTGGCATTCTGCGCGCCGGTCGGATTGTTTTCGCTCTCGATTTCGATTTCGGGAACGTTGTCCGGCTCATCTTCCTCGATGAACTGGCCGAGCAATTCGGGCTCGGGCGGCGAATAGTCGAGCGCGGTCGGGGGCAGAAGATCGCCAAGCGGCTGCGGCGGACCGAGGTCCGGCACGGCAACAGAGAAGTTGCCGCCCGACGACTGGGTCTGGCCGGCAGCAGGTTCGGGCTCTTCACCGATCAGCAGTGCAGCGAGGTTGGTGGGGGGAACCTCGACATCGCCAATGACCAGCTGCGGCACGAAGACGGCGCCGTCGACGATCACCCACTGGGTGCCGTCGGGAAGCTCGATGACCAGGTCGGTGCCGACCACCGCGATGTCGCCGAGGGCAACCTCCGCGGGTAGTACGACGAGGCCGTTGGCATCCGGTTCGACGCGGATCGCGCCGGGACGGATCGTCACCGGCTCACGCGCCGCATCCTGGTTATTGGCGATGGTTTCTTCGCTGTCCTGGACGTCGCTGTTGGCGTTCAAGTTGCTCATGTCTTCGTTTCGCATTTCCCACCCTTTGCTTGGTCGCACCGGGCCGGAGCCGCGGCACTACTGACACAGACAGGATGAGTCGGGCGTTGAATCAAAAGAGTTAATGCCCCCGCGCTCACCCCGCGTTTGCGAAGTCAGAAAGCACATGAATTTGGGAAAAAGCAAGTTGGCGCCTAATGGAGTGTCGACAATCAAACAGAGGTAGCTGATGCAATTCTGAAGTTAATCCGTTAACTTTCAAATATTTGTACTCATTAGTATTTTAATGATTATGATCAACATTAGTCTTTTCGATGTACGGCAGTCGTAGATCACACAACACTATCTAAGAATTAGTTCAGCTATGCAGACTTATTCTCCACGCGCGATGACCGTGTGATCTAAACGAAAGTGGTTAACCGAAATTCAACACGATATCTTCTATGTTCCTGGGGTCCTAGCTACGCCTTTCGACTTTGAAGCCAGCCCCCGAAAAAATGCACCGCTTCCGTCCCGAAACGAAACAAATGGTCGCATGAGCGCTCACAACCCGTCGAGTCGCCGATCATAGGCTCCGAGTCGGCAGGCCCATTGCGCGGGGCGGTCAATCGGCTAGCTTGGCCGCCGATGACCACGGGAGCACAGACTTGAAAATCGCCTGTATCGGTGGTGGCCCGGCGGGCCTCTACTTCGCCATCTCTCTGCTGCTGCGAGCGCCCGATGCGACGATCGACATCTTCGAGCGCAACGCCGAGGGCGTGACGTTCGGGTGGGGCGTCGTCTTCTCCGACCAGACTCTTGGAAACCTTCAGGAAAACGATCCTGTTTCGGCCAGGGTCATCGAGCACGAATTCGCGCATTGGGACGATATCGACGTGCATCTGGGCGGCCATGTCGAAACTAGTTCGGGCCATGGCTTCATCGGCATCGGACGCAAGCGCCTGCTCGAGATACTGGCCGATCGCGCCACCGAACTGGGCGCGAACATCCATTACGAGACAGAAGTCGATCCCGACGCGCTGGCCGACGACTACGGCCTCGTCATCGCCGCCGACGGCATCAATTCGCGCGTGCGCGCGGCGGACCCGCAGGGCTTCGGCGAGCATGTCGACGAACGCGCCAATCGCTTCGTGTGGCTGGGCACGGCGAAGGTCTTCGACGCCTTCACCTTCATCTTCGAGAAGACTGGGGCGGGCTGGGTCTGGGCCCACGCCTACCGCTTCGCCGATGATGGTTCGACCTTCATCGTCGAGATGTCGGAAGAAACGTTCGAGAAGCTCGGGCTACCCGACATGTCGCAGGCAGACGCCATCGCGCTGTGCGAAAAGATCTTCGCGAAGTATCTCGACGGCCATGCGCTGGTCACGAATGCAACCCACCTGCGCGGCTCGGCACAATGGCTCAAGTTCCGCCGCATCACGTGCGACACTTGGGCGAAGGGCAATACGATCCTGATCGGCGATGCCGCGCACACCGCGCATTTCTCGATCGGATCGGGGACCAAGCTTGCGCTCGAAGACGCGATCAAGCTCGCCGAGGTGCTGACGCGCGAGGGTCTGTCCTACGAGCAGGCGCTGGAAGAATATCAGGACGAACGCGCGCTCGAGGTGCTCAAGCTGCAGAATAGTGCGCGCAACTCGACCGAGTGGTTCGAGACGCTCGACCGCTATCTCGACTTCGAGCCGTGGCAGTTCGCTTATTCGCTGATGACCCGCTCACAGCGTATCAGCCACGCCAATCTGCGCGTTCGCGATCCCGATTGGCTGGGCGAGATCGAAAAGCAGTTCTGGAAAAAGGCGAGCGGGATCGAGAAAGCAGCGCCGCCGATGTTCGCGCCGCTCCAGCTGCGCGATATGAAGCTGGCCAACCGCATCGTCGTCAGTCCGATGGCGACCTATTCGGCAATTGACGGCGTGCCCAACGACTTTCACCTGATGCACTATGGCGAGCGCGCGCATGGCGGCGCCGGGCTCGTCTTCACCGAGATGACCTGCGTCTCCGAGAGAGGCCGGATCACGCCGGGGTGTACGGGGCTATGGAACGAGGAACAGGCCGCCGCCTTCAGGCGCATCGCCGACTTTATCCACGACCGAACGCCCGCCAAATTCTGCCTCCAGCTCGGCCATTCGGGCGCCAAGGGATCGACCCAGCTCGGATGGGAAGAAATGGACGCGCCGCTCAAGGCCGGCAACTGGCCACTGATTGCCGCGAGCGACGTGCCCTGGTCGCCGCGCAACCAGCACCCCACGCCGATGACCCGCGCGGATATGGACGAGGTGCGCGACCAGTTCGTCGCCGCCACCCGCCGCGCGATCGAGGCAGGGTTCGACATGGTCGAACTGCATTGCGCCCACGGCTACCTGCTTTCCAGCTTCATCACGCCGCTCCAGAACAAGCGCACCGACGACTATGGTGGCAGCCTTGCGAATCGTCTTCGCTATCCGCTCGAGGTCTTCGCGGCGATGCGCGAGGCGTGGCATGACGACAAGCCGATGAGCGTACGCATTTCGGCCAACGACTGGGCAGGCGATGAAGGCGTGACCCCCGACGAGGCGGTCGAGATCGCCAAGGCCTTCAGCGATGCCGGCGCCGACCTGATCGACGTGTCGGCAGGGCAGACCTGGGCCGACGCGCGACCCGTCTATGGCCGCATGTTCCAGACTCCTTTCTCCGACAAGATCCGCAACGAGGGCGGCATGACGACGATGGCGGTCGGCAACATCGCCGAACATGACCAGGCCAACGCGATCCTGATGGCGGGCCGCGCAGATCTCGTGGCCCTCGGGCGCCCCCACCTGATCGACCCGCACTGGACGTTGCGCGCGGCGGCCGACCAGCAATATCGCGAGCAATGGTGCCCGCCCCAATATGAAGGCGGCCTCGTCCAGCTGGCACGCCTGCTCGAACGCGAAAAGATGATGGCGGGCGACCTGAAGGCCTGACGCCCGCCAACACCGGCTATTTCGACATCACGCCGACGATCCGCGGCCCGTGGCCCGTGTCTTCGAATTCGACCTTCACGCGAACCTGCACGTCGCCCTTGTCGAAGGCCATCCAGATGCCGCGTTCGGTCTCCGCATAGCCTGCGGGCGTTCCGCCCGAGACTTCCTCACGCAGCTGGCCGAACACCTGGAGATGCGCATCCATCGGCATTTCGGAGACCAATTGCGGATGCACGGCTTGCCTCACGAAGGCTTCCCATCGTGCGCGGTCATCGACGAGGATCGCCTCGACCATATGCGCGGCGATACGGCCCTTTTCATTGTCGGGAGCGGGGCCGAAGTCGAGCGCCTCATCGTCGCCCTCCGACCGGCCCAGGTCGAGCCCGGTCAACGATTCGAGCGTCGCCACAAGCACGTCGTCGATCATCGCGTCACCGTCATTCAAATGGACGACGATGCTCGTGTTGCTGTCGGCGATGTTCCACCATTCGGTACGGAAGGCCGGATTGCCGCCATTATGCCAGTAAATCTCACCAAGCTTGGGCGACTCCCGGACGGCAAGCCCGTAGCCATAATAGAAGCCGTCCATTCCTTCGGAGACTCGCTTGGTCTTCCACGCGCTGGCGACCTGTTCCGGGAGATCTCCAGCCAGCAGCGCCTGCCCCAGCGTCAACAGGTCGCTGGCGCTCGACACCATCCCCCCGTTGCCGGTGAGCGCCCAGCTGACGGGGCGAAGCCCGCCCCAGCTTGCCTGTGACACGGGGCCGCGCTCCGGATCTGCGTCGGCGCGCTCCTCTTCATAAGCGGCCCAATAGCCAGTCGAGTTCATGCCGATACCTTCGAACATCCGCAGCGCGACGGTCTCGAATGGCTCGCCGGTCAACTGCTCGATGATGGCCGCGACCAGCGAAAACCCCGTGTTGGAATAGCGATAGGTTGCGCCGGGTTCGGAGAGCAGCTCCGTCCCGAATACGTCGGCCAGCATGGCGTCGCGATCCATCGGCTTGAGGTCGTGGCCATGTGCTCCGGAGAAGCCGGCAGTGTGGGTCAAAAGCTGCTCCACCGTGATGTTCGATTTGTCGGCCGGGACATTGTCGAAGTGGTCGGCGAGCGTCGACTGGGGATCCAATACGCCCTCGACCATCAGCTGCGACGCGACCAGCCCGGTCAGCGGCTTGGTCACCGACCCGATATCGAACTGGGTGTCGGGCGTGTATCCACGACCGCTGGCTGCATCGGCCTTGCCGAAGGACAGGAACGATATCTCGCCATCACGGGCAATCGCGACAAACCCGGAGGCGCCCCGGGCCTCGTATTCAGCCAAGCGCGGGGCAAGCGCCGCCTCTGCGTTGGCGATCGAGACGACCTGCCCTGCCATATTCTCCTGCGCGCAGGCTCCAACGGGCAGCATCGTCAGTGCCGCACCGATCGTCAGCCAGGATTGAAACTTGCTCTTCATCGAAAAACTCCTCCTCATGGGGTGACAGACGAGGCTAGGTTGCGCCACCATCGCCTCTCCGGTCCTGAGGTCAGCCTGTCGAAAGGATTTGAAACCTGTCGTCACTTCCCGCGCACCGCACCGTTCGAATCGGCGACGCCCTTTACGTTCCGGCCGAACGAACACTGACGCTCGGCGGGCGCGAGCAAAGGCTCGAGCCGCGCATTGCTGGCCTCCTCGACCATCTGCTCGACAGACCCGGCGAGACGCTGGGGCGCGAGGAATTGCTTGACGAGGTGTGGGGCGACGAGGGGAGCGACGAGGCGCTGACGCAGGCGGTCTCGCGACTGCGCCAATATCTGGGCGACCGCAGCCTCATCCGGACCGAACCGCGTAAGGGCTATCGGCTCATGGTCGAGGCAGTCCCCGTGCTGGAAGCGGGTCGCACGCCGCCGGCGGCCGCAAGGCCGTCACCGCGTTATTCGGCTCGGGTGGTCCAGTTGGCCTTCGTCGCGGGTTTCGTGATGGCACTTGTCATTGCGGCTCTGGGCTGGGCGTTCTTCGGCCCCAAGCCGGTAACCGTCTTCGAGGAAATCACCCAACCGATCGAACCCAACGCTCCGCCCGAAAGACGGACGGTCCGGTGCGAGGGTGACCCCGAACAGTGCGAACAAGAGTTCCGGCCGGTGGCGGACAACTAAAAAGGGCGGGAGCCCTCCGGCCCGCCACCCTTTTGTCTCACCGAGTCGCGATTTAACGCAAAGTTAACAGGATGTCGAGTCTTGGGCTCGATTACGACTTGCCGATCTCTGCGAGAAGACGCTCCGCCACCACCTCTGCGCCGCGCGCATTCACGTGCACGTCGTCATAATAGAGGTCGTTGGGAAGCGCGCTTTCGAGGTCCAGCAGCGATACGCCCTGCTCGGCCGCAACCTGGCGCACGACCTCGTTGAGCTTGCGGCGCTTGTCCGCCAGCCCCTCATATTTCTCGACCGTGCGATGCCGGATGCGGAACCAGTTTTCCTTGTCATAGTCGGTGCCGATGAACGGCATCGTCGCCAGCGTCAGCTTGAAACCGAACCGCCGCGCCGTCTCGCACATGAGCGCGAGCAGCGGGGCGAGAGCCTTCGCATTCTCGTCGAAATCGTCGGTGCCATAGTCGCGGTCATCGATCGGGACGAGCGGCGAGTAGCGCTTGTTGCCGAAATTCCAGAAGCCGCCTTTCTCGATCAGCGCGAGCACGTCGTTCGACGGCAGGACAAAGATGACGTGCTTGGGGTCGTGCGGGAGGACCCGGTTCAGCAGTCCATTATAGATGTTTAGCGTCGTGCTGCCCGAATAGCCGCCATTATAGGCAACCCCGTCAGCCATCCGTGCATTCATCACGTCGCAAATGCGCTTGCCCTGCTGGATGAACGAGCATTCGACGAAGCTGTCGCCCAGCACATAGATGCGATCGCCCTGCCGCTCGCGATATTCGGGCGCGATCAGGAAGCCGTCGGCATCGGTCTCGATCAGATAGTCGTCCTGTTCGATCGTCCCGTTGGTCTGCTGCAGGTATGGCGGCGTCGGCGAGACTGTCCGGCTGACGTTCGCGCCAAATTCCTTCAGGCGAATTGAACGACGCACCGGCGGCTTGGCGGGTTTAGCAGGCGCCGCTTTGGGCGCTGCCGTCGCGGTCAGCCATTCGGGCTCGCGCGCGTAGCCCAGCTCGTCAAAGTCTCGCGCATAGGCCTCTTGGACCAACTCGACGGTCCGCTTGTTGAAGAACTCTGCCAGCCGCGACGTCGACCCGGTCTTGGACGGCGACGCGTTGACGTCCTCGGCCACCTTTTCCTGCGGCTTACCGGTGATCTTTGTCACCAGCTTGTCCATATCGGCGTCGAAACTCTCCTGCTTGCCGATAAAGTCGTAAGGGATGACGCCGACCAGCGCGTCCACGCACTGGACCCGCCAGTGATTATTCTGCTCGGCGGGCGGCTGCGCGCAGACCGTCTCGATAAACTCCTCGAACGAGGGTGCGTAGCCGACGGGCTTGCCCATCGCGCGGACAAACTGCGCATGCGGGCGCGACTTCTTGTCGGCGATGCGATCAAGATAGCAGGACAAGAGCCGCGAATAAGGATCTCGCACGAATGTGAAGCGCGTGAACTGAGGATCGTCGAGCACATCCTGCATCATCGTCTCGCCAAGCTGGAATGGCGAAAGCAGCGGCGACGCAGCGCGGTCGTGGACCGAAGGCATGCGCGCGCGGCGCCCCGCAAGGTCGATCGTGTAGAAGACGTGCTTCACGGTCGAGTTGGCGGCCTTCCCGACTGTATGAAAAAGATATTTGTTGCGAAGCGAGATGTAAGTGTGATCGTAAAAATCGCCGATCGGCTTGATTTCGGCGATCCGGGAGAACAGCCCTGATCGCGCCTGGTCCTGGTCTTCTTTCGGCATAGAGTCGCTCAATATGATCCCTTTTGTGGTGCGTTAGAACGCCTACTGTCCGGGCGCTAGGCCAACCCCAAAATTTCGTTCAGATGCGCAAAGATCTTATCGTGGCCATAGCGCTCGACCATCTCCGCGCGGTTGCTTTGCAGCTGCGCGATGCGCTCATCCTGGTCGAGGTTGCGAAAAGCGATGATCCGGCTTGCCGCGTCATCGGCATCGCTCACCACCCAGTCGGGCGGATAGACCTGGTCGGCATCTTCCCAAGGCCAGACGAGGGGCTGGCATCCGGCCAGGACTCCGTCGGCCAGAGCGTAGTGAAACGATTCATGGTCGCTTGGCGAGAGGATGTGATCGACTGTCCCATACCATTGCGCGACGTCGTTGCCCCATCCGTCAAAGATCACCTTGTCCTTGATCAGCGGGTCGGTCTTCAGTCGATGATATTCGATCAGGAAATGCTTGAGTTCTTCGGCGCGACCCGGCGCATGCATGAAGTCGAGCTCATCGGGCCGATGTCCCTTGATGTGCAATTCCGCATCGACCTTGCGCCGACCCAACTCGGCAAGCACGTCGAGCGCCCGGTCGAAGCGCTTGCTCTGCGGCACCATCCCGACAAGCCCGAGTCGAACAGTGTCGGTCTTCGATGGCGGCGAGAAGATATATTCGTCGTCGAGCAGGAAGTTGGGCACGAGCACGGTCTTCTCTTCGGGCCACCCATAGAGCTCCATGGCCCGGCACCGAATGCGATCCGACACGAAGATGAACTTCTCGACCTTATCGGCATCGATGCGGGACGCGAAGCGGCGTGCCTTGTCGCGAATTTCCTGCGCATGGCAGCGCACGAACAGCCGCTGGTCGTAGCGCACATTCTGAGAATGCCACACCGCATTGGCGAGCCCCCATTCGCAGAAAATCGTGTCCGCCCACTCGGCGTCCGCTTCGGTGCGCTCGAGGTCGGCCGGGCGCCCCCAGTCCCAACGATCGACCTTCACGTGATGGCCGCTTGCCTTGAGATGCGACACATAGGGCTCAACGAATTTCAGCCCATGGCCCGACACGAGCAACCTGGGCTTGGACCTGTCCTTGGGGGTGTTGATTCCCTCGCTGACCAGCCGTTTGCCGATCGTCTTCTGGCTGTAGGTGTCCTTGACCAGTTTTGCCCGTTCGACCGGGCGCGGCATAAAGGTCGCGACGATTTGCGCAACGTCCTCGTAATCCTTCGCGTAGAAGGCATAGTCGTCGCCGAGCACGTTGCGGTTGATGGCATTGGGATAGCAAATGCACCGCGCGCCCTGCGCCACCATCTCGATAAGTTTGGTCGACAGTTCGAGCGTATTCTCCTCAAGTGTCGCCGGGCGCCAGCACCAGACGAAATCCATCTTGTTCATGGTCGCCATCGACTCGCGCCGGTTGAGGCCGTCGTGGAAGGTCGCGTCGAGTGCCTCGAGCCGTTCCATGATCTCGCCGCGCAGTCCATGGATGTGCACGCCGCCCGATTTGTTGGAGAATTTGTTCGAGACGATGGTCAGTTCGACATCGAGCCCTTCGGCCCGCATCGTCTCTGTCCAGTCGAGCAGTTCGAGGATCCCCCACAGCGGGTTGATCTTGCCGGCATAGCCGATCCGGATCGGTCCTTCGTCGCGCTTGCGATCCTTGGGCTTGGTGAGCCGGATCGGCGGGATCGAAGGCGGCAGCAGGAAGGTGTCGACCTCGCGCCCCGCCAGCTCGACGAGCGCGTTGGACACTTCGCGATTTTGCACCAGCAGCTTGGCAGCATGCGTCGCCGCGATGCGCACGGCCGACAGCTTCTCTTCCGGATAGTCGATGCCGTCTTCGCCGACTTCGTAAAAATCCGTGAGATAGGCAAATCCGCGGTCGCGTAGCTGGCGCGTGGCGAACAGCTCTTCGGCCACTGCGCACCCGCGCACGATGACGTTCCGGAGCGCCGGCAGCCGGTCGTCGAGGCATCGGATGACGGCGACCGCCTCGCGGATCGAGAAAGCGCCTCGATTGCGCACCGCGCCCGGTCCGACCACCGTCAGGCGATCGCGGTTGCGCACGTTGCTGAGGACGATGTCGCTTTCGACGTTGAGGCGCGAAACAAGAATGCATCGCCCCTTTGCAGTCAGCATCGAAAGGACCGACGACAACCATACTGACGAGCCGTCCACCGCATTCACGTTGATGTCCGCGTAGACGACCGAATTGGTACGCTCGGGATTTTCGAGTTCCGCGACGAATTCGTTGACGCGATAGGCAAACGACTCCTCGGGCGTAATGACTGCCGCCGGCACGAAATTGGTGATCGAGGCCCGATCGACATTGATCCAGCGGTCGAGCGACGAGCCGATCTCGAGCACTGCCCAGTCCTGTTCGTCCACGACCGTGAAGTGTACCGCGTTGCGATAGCGACCGCGGCCTCGCGACACGACCGGAAGGGATGAGCGAAGATCGGAACCAAGGCGGTCATAGCCAAGCACGCGCTCCTCGATCCGCTCGTCGAGCGGTTCATCGAACTCGAAATGCGCGGTGAGCGCATCGCTGTGCTTTGCAAGCGTGGGGTCCGAATGGACGAGGTCGACCGTGTAGCGTCCCGGCTTCATTCCGAAAGTCGCAATGCGGATCGAGCCGGTCGGCCAGATCGTGAACGGCTCGGAGGGCTGGCGCAGCGACAGGAAAATGGGCCGCCCGTTGCTGGCCGGAAGCTCCAAGTCGGGCTGGTGCTTGAGCTTCGCCAGGCCGCGCGAGAAAACCTCGCGCTGGCGCTGCCAACTCAGTTTTTCGATCCGAAGCTCACCATCGCCATTGGTCCGCAGGGCGATGACGATCCGCGCGACATCGGCGCCCGGCCGGTAGAGGAGAGGTCCGCGACGGCGCCACCTGACCGTGCCGGTTCGTTTGCCCGCCGCATCATATTCCAGCACCAGAAGCGAATGCTGGACATCCTCGTCGGCCTCCGCCTCCAGCTCGAGGATGTGCATTTCCTCGGTCGAGACCGGGATGCCATTCTCGCTAGAAATCGACGCATAGGATATCGGCGGCACGCCTAGCGTGATGTAGCAGGAACCGCCGTCCTCGACGCGAACCCGGCCGACCAGTTCTTCTGCGTTCGTCGAAGCAAGGTCGGCGTCGCAGCTCGGCCCGAGCTGCCACTGCAATTTCTGCTCTTCTTTATTGGCCTGCGTGAACCACGCCATGAGGGTAACTGTCCTGAACGGAGGAGATGCTGGATGACTGGCTTGTTAGCCGTCAGGGACATTTTGTCTACAGCACATATGACAAGCCGCGCCTAGGGAGCGAGCGCCCGCCCCAACACATTCTCCCACTGCGATATCCGCCCGGTGCGCGCTTTGCGATCGCCAGCCGGCTCGAAACTTACAAATACCGGCAGCATCGCCGCGACGGCCTCACCGATCCCTTCGAACAGGCCCGCGCCCGCTGCGGCAAGCATGGCTGCGCCGCGTGCGGTGCTCTCGACATTGGAGGGGCGCTCGACTGTCAGGCCCAGCATGTCGGCAAGATCCTGCGCCAGCCAGTCGTTTGCGATCATGCCCCCGTCGACCCGCAGCGACTCCCACGCCGCGCCGTCGGCGGAGAACGCCTCTGCCAGGTCTCGGCACGACATGGTCACCGCCTCGAGTGCTGCGCGGACGAGATGCGCACGGGTGACGCCAAAGGTCAGGCCATGGACCGATCCGGTCACGTCCGGTCGCCAGTGCGGCGCCCCCAGCCCGGTGAAGGCGGGAATAATCGTCACCCCGCCATTGTCGCTCACGGATCTCGCGAGCGCTTCGGTCTCATCGGCGGTGTTGACCAGCCCCGCCATGTCGCGCAGCCATTGGACGAGACTTCCCGCCACGAACACCGAACCTTCGAGCGCGAACAGCCGGTGCTTGCCGTCATCGAGCAGCAGGGTCGACAGCAGGCGGTGCTGGGAAGACGGTCTCTCCTGTCCAGTCGAAGCGAGCGCGAACAATCCGGTCCCGAAAGTCGCCTTGGTCGCGCCCGGCATCAGGCAACCCTGCCCGATCGTCGCCGCCTGCTGGTCGCCCACCGACCCGGTCACCGGGATGGACGCCCCAAACAGCGTCGTCTCTCCCAAGTCCCCGCACATCGGTACGATTTCGGGCAGGAAGCGGGGAAGAATGCCGAACAAGTCGCACAGCCCTTCGTCCCAACGCACCTGTTCGAGGTCCATCAGCAAGGTGCGCGAAGCGTTGCTGGCATCGGTGACGTGTCGGCCGGTCAGCTTGAACAGTAGCCAGCTATCGATCGTCCCGAACGCAAGCTGCCGGCAGTTCGCCACCTTGGGCACATTGTCGATCAGCCAGCGCATCTTCGTCGCGCTGAAATAGGGGTCGAGCAGCAGCCCGGTGCGGGCCTGCACTTCGGCTTCGTGCCCCGCCTTGCATAGGGCCGCGCAAGCGTCGGCGGTGCGCCGGTCCTGCCAGACGATTGCCGGCGCCAGCGGTTCGCCGGTTTCGGGGTCCCAGGCCACGACCGTCTCGCGCTGGTTGGTGATGCCGATGCCGTCGATAACCTCGGCGCCGCCCGCTTTCGCGACCATCTCCTGCGCGACCGCGAAGGTCGCTTCCCAAATCTCGCTCGCGTCCTGTTCGACCCAGCCGGGCTGCGGGTAGCGGTTCTCGATCTCCCGCTGCGCGATGCCGTGTATCTGTCCCGTCCCGTCGAACAGCAGCGCTCGCGTCGAGCTGGTGCCTTCGTCAAGGACGAGGATCATTTTCCGGTCCCGTAGGCGCGCAGGAACACCTCGACCGCGCCCTCGATCCGGTCCTGGTCGCGGTCGGGGTCGATCCTGCCGCAAAAGCGGCGCTCCATTTCGCCGAAGCCCTTGACCATCGACACGAATTGCTCGGCCGCGAGCATCGTGTCCTCGACCTCCAGCTCGCCTGCATCGACCGCCGCCTGGATCATGCCCGCCATGTGGATGCACATCGGGCGCGGGCCGGCGTTCATGAAAGTGTCGCCGATGGTCGGGTCGCGATCGGACTCGGCGGCGATACGTCGATCGAAACGCATGATTTCCGGGCGCGAGACGAAATGGTGGAACGCCTCGCCGAGCAGGGTGAGCCGTTCGCGGATCGGGCGACCTTCGCCGTCGGGGGCGATCTGCATGGCGCCCGACATGCGCGAACATTCATGCTCGACCGCCGCGCTGAACAAAGCGGGCTTGCCGCCGAAATGATTGTAGACCGTCACCTTCGACACCCCGGCATCGGCGGCGATCGCCTCGATCGAGGCGGCTTCGTAGCCGACGTCGAAGAAGGCTTGCGCGGCGGCGTGGATGATCGCCTCGCGCTTGGCCTCGCTCGACGGACGCTGCGTCGGTTTGCTGGAAAGGGGGTTTGACAAAGTGAACGGCTCCGTTCAATTAAACGCTCGCGTTCAATAATGGACCCGAGTCGCCCGAAAGGCAAGGAAGCCCGCCCGAGATGATCTGGATCGCAATCCGCATGCTGACCGGCGACACGCAGAAATTCTTCGGACTCGTGTTCGGGATCGCCTTCTCGACGCTGCTCATCACCCAGCAGCTGACCATTTTCGTCAACCTGCTCGAGCGCGGGGCGAGCGCGGTCTACGACATCAAGACGAACGATATCTGGGTGATGGACAAGGTCAGCCGCACCCCCGACGTCGCCTACCCCATGCCCTCGACCGCACTCGATCGCGTGCGCGGGGTGCCGGGCGTGAAGTGGGCGGTCCCGCACCTGCGCGCGGGCGCGACGATCCGCACCCCCGAAGGCGACCTGGAAGGCGTGACGGTAATCGGGGTCGACGACACGACGCTGATCGGGATGCCGCAGAACATGCTGGAGGGCGACCGGTCGATGCTGGCAGCGCCCGACACGGTGTTCATCGACGATGTCGGCGCGACCCGCCTGTTCCCGCCCGGCGAGGAGTTTCTCGGCACGCGGCTGGAGCTCAACGACCGCCGCGCAGTGATCCGCGGGGTGACCGACAACATCCCCACCTTCACCAGCCAGGTGACGCTCACCACGCGCTACTCGAATGCGCTCGGCTACGTGCCGGGCCAGCGCAACCGTCTGTCCTTCATCCTGGTCAAGGCGAACGAGAGCGAGGATGTGCAGGCGCTCGCCGACCGGATCGAGGAGCAGACGGGGCTCCGCGCCCGCACCCGCGACCAGTTCGCGCAGGACGGGATCGACTTCATCATCGAGAATACCGGCATCCCACTGAACTTCGGGATCACCGTGGCGCTCGGCTTCGTGGTCGGAATCGCGATCGTCGGGCTGACCTTCAGCCTCTTCATTCGCGACAATATCAAGCAATTCGGCGCGCTGAAGGCGATCGGGGTCCATAACGGCAAGATTCGCGCGATGGTCGCGGCGCAGGCCGGCATGGTCGGGCTGATCGGCTACGGGCTCGGCCTGCTCGGCGCGACGCTGTTCATCGAGGCGTTTGCGGGCGACCCGACCTTCAAGGGCTTCTACACGCCGTGGCAGATCCCGCTGCTCAGCCTCGTCTCGGTCGCGGTGATCATCAGCGCCACCGGCTGGATCGCGCTGCGCGGCGTGCTTAAGACCGAACCCGCGGCGGTGTTTCGATGAGCGCGAACCCCAGCAATGGCGCGGCGATCAGCGCGCGCGGCATCGTCCGCGATTTCCAGGCGGGCCAGCAGGTGATCCGCGTGCTGCACGGGATCGACGTCCACATCCGCAAAGGCGAGCTGACCTATGTCGTGGGCGAGAGCGGGTCGGGCAAAACGACGCTGATCTCGATCATGTGCGGCATCCTGTGGCCGACCGAAGGCAGCGTCGAAGTGTTCGATACCGACATTTACGACCTGTCCGACCGCGCGCTGGTCGACTTTCGCCTCAACAATATCGGCTTCATCTTCCAGCAGTATAACCTCATCCCGACCATCGATGCGGCGTCCAACGCCGCGGTCCCGCTAGTCGCGCAGGGCATGGACCGGCTGGAGGCGCGCGCGCGGGCGGTCGCGATGCTCGAGAAGCTCAACATCGCCGACCAGGCCGACAAGCTGCCCAGGCAATTGTCGGGCGGACAGCAGCAGCGCGTCGCCATCGCCCGCGCGCTGGTCCACGAGCCCAAGCTGGTCGTGTGCGACGAACCGACCGCGGCACTCGACGCCAGTTCGGGGCGGCGCGTGATGGACCTGCTGCGCGAGGTGGCGGTCGCCGAAGACCGCGCCTGCATCATCGTCACCCACGACAATCGCGTTTTCGATCTCGCCGACCGTATCCTCGTGCTCGAGGACGGCCGGATTACCCATGACGGCACCGAAGTGCCGGCATCCGAATTTGGAGAGCATTAACATGGCCCGCAGCCTCTTCAGCCGCCTGAGCCTGACCCGCCACATCCTGCCCGTGATCGCAATGATCGGGGTGGCGATGGCGATCTACTTCATCGTCGTCCAGTCGCCCGACCGCTCGATGGCCGAAGCGACCGAGACGCCCGCGCGCGCCAATGGCGAATTTGCCGGCAAGCCGCGCGTCGCCGGCGCGGGGATCGTCGAACCGTCGAGCGAGACGATCGAGGTGGGCACGGCGCTGTCGGGACTGGTCGAGGCGGTGCTGGTGACGCCGGGCAGCGTCGTGACCAAGGGCGACCCGCTCTTCCGCGTTGACACGCGCAGCCTGCGCTCGCGCGTCGCCGAGCTCGAGGCCGCAGCGCGGCGGGCACAGGCCGCGATCGCCGAGGCCGATGCCGCGCGCGCCACCGCCGCGCGCCAGCTCGATCTCTACCGCTCGATCGACGACCCGGCCGCGGTCAGCCGCGCCGAAGTCATCCGTGCCGAAGGTGATGCGACGAGCGCCACTGCTCGCCGCCGCCTGGCCGAAGCCGAGCTGGCATCGGTCCGCGCACAGCTCTCCTCGGCCCGCACCGAGCTGGGCCGCGCGACGGTGCGCGCGCCGATCAGCGGCGAGATATTGCGCGTCGACATTCGCCCGGGCGAATTGGTCAATGCCGGCCCCGGTGGCGGCGGGCCCTATATCCGCATGGGGCAGACCAACCCGCTCCACGTGCGCATCGACGTCGACGAGGACGAGGCGCTGCGCGTAGCCGAAGGCGAGCCCGCCATCGTCAGCCCGCGCGGCGGTGCCGATACGCGCGTCGAGGCGCGCTTCGTGCGGATCGAGCCGCTGGTCGTGCCCAAGCAGAGCCTGACCAATTCGGCCGCCGAACGCGTCGACGTGCGCGTCATGCAACTGATCTACGCACTGCCCGCAGACGCCGGTTTTCGCGTCGGGCAACAGGTCGATGCCTTCATTCCCGCCAAGGAGGCGGCCGCCCAATGACCGCGCGCTTCCTCCTGACCGGCGCCGCCGCGCTGGCGCTCGCCGCCTGCGCGGGGAGCCCGGCACCGTCGCCCACGCCCGACATGGTGCAATTGCCCGACCGCTTCGCGCTGGCGCCCGCGGCAGCCGATGCGGAGGTCGCCGAAGCACAGTTGCAGGCGTTGCTCCCCGAAGATCCGGCGTTCGATGCCTTGGCCGCGCGCACACTGGCGGAAGGTCCAGACCTGCTCGCCGCGATCGCGCGGATCGAGGCGGCTCGCGCAGGCGCGGCCCGAGCGCGCGCCGAGCGGCTGCCGAGCGTGGGCTATGATGCGGGGGTCAGCGCAACGCGCACCAACCCCGACCAGTTCGGCGCGAGCCTGCCGCCCGGGGTCGAGATCGACACCGAGCGGACCAGCTATGCCGCCAACCTGACCGCGCGCTGGGACGCCGACCTGTTCGGGCAGCTCAAGGCGAGCGAACGCGCCGCGGGATTCCGGCTCGACGCTGCAACCGCGCAGGCTGCCGCCGTACGCCTCGCGCTGGTCGGCGAGATCGGGTCGGCGGTGATCGACTGGCGCACGCTCGATGCACAGGCCAAGGCGCTGGCCGCCGACGCTTCCTCGGCGCGTGAGCTGGAGCGACTGGCGCTGGTGCGCGAAGAGGCTGGGCTTGCGCCCGGGATCGACAGCGAGCGTGCCGCCGCGCAGGCCGCGGCGAGCGAGGCGCGACTGGCCGCACTCGAAAGCCAGCGCGCGCTATTGCTCGGACGGCTGATCGCGCTGACGGCGCTGCCTGCGCCCGAGGTGATCGCTGCGTTCGGGGCGGGATCGCTCGATGCGGACCTGCCCGAAGCGCCTGCCGCCCTGCCCTCGACGCTGCTTGTCGCGCGCCCCGACGTGGCGGCGAGCGCCGCGCAACTTGCCGCCGCCGATGCCGAGGTGTTGGCGGCCGCCGCCGCGCGCTTCCCCAAATTGTCGTTGAGCGCGGGCATCGGCTTGCTCGCCTTCGCGATCGGCGACCTGTTCGACGCCGACAGCATCGTCGGCAGCCTTGCGGCGGGCATCGCCGGACCGCTGCTCGATTTCGGACGCATCGATGCAGAGATCGACCGCGCCGAAGCCGAGACGCAGATCGCCTTCCAGCAATATCGCGGGACCGTGTTCACCGCGCTGGGCGAGACGGAAAGCGCCTATTTGCTGATCGAAGCCGCCGACCGCGAGGCGGACGCCGCCGCGCGCCAGGCCGCCAGCGCCAGCCGCGCCGCGCGGCTCACCCGCATGCGGCTCGACGCGGGGCTCGCCAACCTGTCGCAGGCGCTCGAGGCGCAGCGGCTGGCCGATGCCGGCAATGCCGAGGCAGCAGCGGCGTTGGGCCGTGCGCAGCGGGCGCGGCTCCTGCTGTGGCAGGCGCTCGGCGGCAGTGCGCTCGACTAGTCGGTCGTCGCGTGCGAGGCGGCGCGCATGGCGCCGACGAGGCAGCGGAAATCGCTCTGCTCGTCGGTTGCGCCCGCGATGGTCAGCCCCGTGTGCGGCTGGTGCAGCGCGAGCACGCCCCAGAAGCCCGAATGCGACCAGCTGGTGTTGCCGTCGGGATTAGTGTTGGCGAACAGGCCGAGCCGGTAGCGGTCGGCATTTTCATGCTCGCCCTGCCAGCGCATCGCCTCCAGCGTCTCTGCGTTCTCGAATAGACGGCCTTCGTTGATCGCGCGGAACAGCGTCGCGAGATCGCGCATCGACATGACCAGTCCGCCGCCTCCAAAGGCGTCGGCCGAGCCATGGACGTCGGTCACGTCCTCGCCCCCGACATGCTGGCGCCCGCGCCTGGCACGATCCGCTTCGAACACGTCCCACCAGCTTTCGCGAAGCCTGAGATCGTCAAGGTCGAGCAGGTCGCGGACGGCAGCGGCAAGCGGAAGGCGCGTCGCGCGCTCGATCATGTTGCCGACCAGCACGTATCCCGTGTCGCTATATTCGAATTTCTCGCCCGGCGCGCCGACCGGATCGCCATAGTCTGCCATCAACGCGACCTGTTCGTGGACGGTCCAGCGATGGTCGGGGTCGGCGAAGACGGCGGGGGCGTAGCGCGGGTCCTCGGCATGGCTGTAGAGCCCGGCGCTGTGGCTCAGTAGCTGGCGCAAGGTCATCGCGCCGGGGTCGTAGCCGTCGCCTTCGAGAATGTCGGTGAGCGCGGGATCGAGCCGGTCGGCGATGGGCGCGTCGAGGTCGAGCCTGCCCTGCTCGACCAGCCGCAGCGCGGCGGCGGCGGTGACGGTCTTGGTGGCCGACGCGGTGCGCAGCGGGGTGGCGGCGCTGATCGCCTTGCCGTTGGAAAGCTGCGCGCGACCCTCGGGCGTGATCATCGCGATGGCGATGGCGCTTTCGCACTGCAGTGCGGCGTCGCGGCCGGCGGTGAGGCGGGTCTCGATGTCGGTCGTCATCGCCAGCGCGGCGAGAATGGTGATGTTCATGCGCAAGTCTCCCTTGCGCACGAACACAACATGGCCCGGCAAAAGCGGGCAAGGGTCAATCGATCAACGGGGGGCTACTCGCCGGTGGCGTCTTCGACCGTGCGCACAAGCCGCTGCGGCGCGCAGGGCTTGGAACAGAAGGAGGCGGTCGGGAATTCGGCAGTGAGCTCTTCGGGGAGCGCGTGGCCCGAATGGAAGATGATCGGGACCTTCATCTCGGTCAGGCAATGCGCGACCGGGTGGACCGTCTCGTCGTTGAGCTGGACGTCGAGGACCGCGCAGTCGGGGCGGTTGGCCTTGATCGTCTCGAGCGCGCAGGCGACGTCCTCGCACGGGCCGATAATGTCGCAGCCGGCATCCTCGAGCGTGTGGGCGATATCGAGCGCGATGATATATTCGTCCTCGACCACGAGGACGCGCTTGCGGCCGTTCAGTCCTGCCTCCGGCTGCCGGGCGGAATCGAGAGCGTTAATGTATAGGCCCCTTCGTCACTCTGCTGGTCGAGTGTCGCGCCGATCTGACGCGCGGATGCCGCGACCAATGTCGAACCAAACCCTTCGGCCTCGGCGCGGTTCCGGCGCTCGGTCACTTTCTCGTGCCATGTGACGGTGACGCCAGCGTCGTCATTTTCGGCCCACTGGATCGAAAGCGAGCCGTTGCGGTCGCCCAGCGCGCCATATTTGACCGAGTTGGTCGCGCTTTCGTGGAGGATCAAAGCGAGGCTGGAGAGCGCGGCGGTTTCGACCGCGATCTCGGGGCCGTCGATGGTCAACTTGGGGTGGTCGGCATAGGGCTCGAGCGTCGCGGAAATGAGCGCGTGCAGCGTCCCCGGGCGGTCTTCGCCATGGTCGTTCGTGAGCGAATGCGCGCGCCCCAGCGCGGCGATGCGGTCGCGCAGGGTGGTCGCGAGTTCGTCCGCCTTGTCGGTTTCGCGTGCGGCGAGGCCAACCAGCCCGCCGATGATCGCGAACAGGTTTTTCACGCGGTGGTTCATCTCGCGCAGCATCAGTTCGCGCATGGCAAGCGCCTCGACGTCGCGGGTGATGTCGAAGAGCACGCCGATCATCGCCTTGGGATCGCTGCCCTCGACCATACGGCCCATGCCGCGCAGCGTGCGCGTGTCGCCGTCATCGCTCATGATGCGATAGGTCATGTCATAGTCGGATTCGCCGGCGATCGCGCGGCGCAGCGACGCTTCGACCTCGCCGCGATCTTCCGGGTGGATCCGCTGGATGATCTCGCTCACGGCATATTCGTCTTCGCCATGCGCGTAGAGAAGCCGCTCCGAATGATGGTCGAGATGGACGCGGTCTTCCTCGACGAAATATTCCCACACACCGATGCCCGCGACTTCCAGTGCAAGCCCGAGCCGTTCGCGTTCCTGCGCCAGTTCGCGCGCGAGTTCCTTGGCGGCGGTGATGTCGGTGAAGACGAGCGTCGCGCCTTCGACATTCCCGTCCATCGCGCGGTAGGGCATGACGCGCAGGAGATAGATATCTCCATCGGGGGTCGTGACCTGGCGTTCGATCGCGGGATGGCCGGCGATGACCGCACGCGCGTCTTCGAGATATTTCTTGCCCGAGAAATTGGCGGTCATTTCATCGAGCCCACGCCCGCGATCGCCGTCCTGGAATGGGAAGAGATTCTCGGCCGCCTCGGTATAGCTGCGGATCTTCAGGTCGGCATCGAGGACCACCACGGCGAGCTGGGTGCTGTCGAAGAAATTCTTGAGATCGGCATTGGCGACGGTGAGCTGGTCGACCTTGGACTTCAACTCGTCGTTGACCGTGGTCAGCTCCTCGTTGGTCGACTGGAGCTCCTCGTTCATCGACATCATTTCTTCGTTGGAGCTCTTCAGTTCCTCGTTGACCGTCTCGAGCTCCTCGACCGTCGTGCGGAGGCGATGGCGCGCGATGCGCAATTCATCCTCGAGGATCTGCACCTGGCCATCGCTCGGCCCCATGTCGGTGAGTTCGTCATCCTCGCCGGGGCGGAACGGGGCCACGTCTCGGAAGACCAGCAGCACCTGCCCGTCGGGGAGCGGGTCGGCGATGACGTTGATCGCCTGCTTGCCGAAATCGGACACGACCTCGACGTCGCGCGCGACCACGCGGCTGCGTTCGGACTGCGACTGCCGGATGAGAGGCAAGAGGATCTCGCGCAAGCCCGGCCGCGCCAGCGAGGCGGCGCTCGACGGGCCGGCCTGAATGCCGGGGAATTCGAAATAGCGGCTGAGACGACCGTAGCTCGCTTCCATGTCGCCATGCATGTCGACGACCATCGCGGCGGGCGAATAACGCTCGAGGAGGCGTTTGACCGCAATGTCGGCTTCGCCCTTGGGCGTGGCTTCGCGCAGGCGCGCCTGCGCACGCTGGAACCGTCCTCGCGGCGGCGCCGAACTGTGCAGCTCGACCGGATAGTTGCCGCGGCCCTCGAGGCGGCGGAAGATACGCGCTTTCTGGTCGACGGGTTCGAACAGGTTGTCGAACCGCCCGATCGTCTCCGAGGGGCCGAGGAATAGATAACCGCCCTCGACGATCGAGTAATGGAGGAGCGGGATGACGAGCTGCTGCAGGCGCTCGCCAAAATAGATAAGCAGATTGCGGCAGCTGACGAAGTCGAGTTTCGAAAAGGGCGCGTCCTTGATCAGGCTGTGGTGCGAGAAGCGCACCATTTCCATGATCCTTGGAGACACCGCCACGGACTCACCGGCGACGACGGTAAATTTCTCGCGCATGTTATCGGGCATGTCGGCGAGCGCCGCGGGCGGATAACGACCGGAACGCGCGATGTTGAGCATGCGGTCGTCAATGTCGGTGGCAAAGATCTGGACGATCGGGCGGACCTCTTGCCGGTCGGCTTCGTCGGCGATCATCATGGCGATCGAATAGGCTTCCTCCCCGCTCGAACAACCGGGGATCCAGACCCGCAACTCGCCGGTCGGCTGGTCGCCATATTTTCTGACGAGCGGTTCGATCACGATCTCACGCAGCAGTTCGAAATGTTCACGGTCGCGGAAGAAGCGGGTGACGTTGATCAGGAGGTCACGGAACAGCGCCTCGCATTCATCGACGTCGGCGCGGATGCGGGCGAGATAATCCTCGGCCTTGACGATATCGAGCACCTACATGCGGCGTTCGATGCGACGCTCCAGCGTGGAGCGTTTGTAGCCCGAGAAATCGTGCCCGATGAGTTCGTGAACAGTCGAGCAAAGCATGTCGATGTGACTAGCGACGGTGGACGAGCCATCGGCTGCGCTCTCGTCCCGCTTGCGGCGAAAATAATCGCCGATCGTGTCGATCAGCCCGCTGGGTTCCTTGACGAAATCGACGAGGCCCGTGCCCACCGCGGCAAGCGGCATGCCGTCATAGCGCGCACTGGTCGGCTCCTGCGCAAGCGCGATCCCGCCATGTTCCTTGATTGCGCGCAAACCGACCGCACCGTCGGCGCCGGTGCCCGACAGCACGACGCAGGCAGCCCTGTCACCGGCTTCCTCCGAAAGCGATTCGAAAAAATCGTCGATCGGTCTGCGCAGTCCACGGGGCCGCTCGAATTCCTTCAGGATCAAACTGCCATCCTCGATGGCGAGGCCGTGGCCGGGCGGGATGACATAGACATGGTCGGGCTCGGGCGTCTCTCCGCCGCGCACCTGGCTGACGGTCATGGACGTTTCGCGCGACAGGAGCTGCGCCATCAGGCTTTCGTGATCGGGGTCGAGATGCTGGATGACGACGAAGGCCATTCCGGTCGGCCCATTGGGCGCGCCGAGCATCTCCCGAAGCGCTTCCAGCCCGCCGGCCGACGCGCCGATACCCACGATCGGCAGGGGACCGGATTCCTCCGCCGATTTACCTTCGGACATACCTGACTCCCGTCCGCGAAAGGAAGTTTGGTACGGCTGCGCATCGAGATTGTGAAGTCCTGCGCATCCGCGGCCTCTACTGCAGCATGCCGGCACGGTCCGCTTCGTCAATCAAAAGCCGGCCCTGCGCGATCGACGCCGCGGCTTCCGCCATCGACTGATAAGAGCCGACGATCATCTCGCGATGCCCGCTCCCGCTCATGTCCACGCGCATCCGGTCGCCCCGTTCGTCGTGTTCGAGCAATTCTTCGGGTGCCGCGCGTGTGATGTCGAACTGCGAGCCAAGAATATATCGTGGCGTGCCACCCGGCCCCTTGAGCCGGGTCAGCGTCACCAGGTTGACGAACGGGTCGCCATTCGCGCGGAAGTTGATCAGTTGGACGCGAATGCGCGGCCGCTGCGGATCGGCCATGAATTCGCGCAACCTCATCACGCCCGGCTGGCGCGTGAGATGGTTTTGCATGAACCGACAGTTGCGACCGACAACGTTGTCGCGCGCATAGCCCGTCAGGGCCACGAACCGTTCATTCGTCTCGACGATGCGCGCTCGCGGGTCGTCAACGCGCGCGAGGGTCAGGGCGACGTTCGCGCCCTGCACATAATCGGAAACGCCCTTTGGCAAGTCCGTCAACGCAATCCTCGATCCGGAATCTCGGCAGACGCAACAAAAGCTTACTCGTCACCACATGGAGCAAGGAACGAGAGTAGGATAGCCCTGTTCCCGCTTGGCACTACGAATCCTGCCTTCCACCGCCGTGCGCACCGTCCGGGACGCGCATTTCACCGCGGCCCAGAGGACGGATCGACGACGTCATGACGACGAGACATAAATGTCACAGATCGGTCGAATGTGAACGTTCATATTGACTCGACCCCACCAGTCTTTAGTGAACGTTCACATGGAGAGATGGCGGCCATGCGCTACGCGTGCGCCCAATTCCATGGGGAGGAATTTGATGAAGATTAGCCGTAGCCACACTCATATGCGGTTCCTGGGCGGGGCTTCGGCCATCGCGCTCGGCTTTGCGCCGCAGGCTGCACTGGCGCAGGACGCCGGCGAAACCGACACGGGTACGGACGCCGAAGTCAACGAAGCCGGCGCCGACAACCAGGACGAAGACGCCATCGTCATTTCGGGCATTCGCGCATCGCTGCGCGCCGCGATGGACATCAAGCGCGACGCGCAAGGCGTCGTCGATGCGATCTCGGCCGAGGATATCGGCAAGTTCCCCGACACCAACCTCGCCGAATCGCTCCAGCGTATCACGGGCGTGTCGATCGACCGCAACTCGGGCGAAGGCTCGACGGTCACGGTTCGCGGCTTCGGCCCCGACTTCAACCTGGTGCTGCTGAACGGTCGCCAGATGCCCGCTTCGGGCCTTGGCAGCTGCTGCGAAGCACCCGCCTCGCGTAGCTTCGATTTCGCCAACCTCGCCTCCGAAGGCGTCGCCGCGGTCGAAGTCTACAAGTCGGGTCGCGCCACGCTCCCCACCGGCGGCATCGGCTCGGTCATCAACATCCGCACCCCGCGTCCGCTCGACCGCCCCGGCTTCCAGGGCAGTGTCGGCGCCAAGGCGGTGCTCGACACGGGCACCTTCGAGGGCACCGACATCACGCCGGAAATCTCGGGCATCATCTCCAAGACCTTTGCGGACGACACGGTCGGCATCCTGCTCGCCGGTTCGTACCAGCAGCGCAAGGCGGGGCTTGCCCAGTTCAACGCAGGCTGGCGTGAAGGCTATGTCGGGTTCGAAAACAACTGGGGTTCGCTTCCCGTCGACGAGAGCGACTGGCGCGGCAACTTCGCCCAGACCGAAAACCGTCCGGGCCCGACCGACATCTACCAGGTCACCCAGAATGCGGGTTACGACTTCACCACGATCGACCGCGAGCGGATCAACGGCCAGGCCGTGATCCAGGTGGCGGCGACCGACACGCTCAGCGCGACGGTCGACTACACCTTCTCGCAGAACACGATCGATGCGCGCACCAACTCGATCGGCGTGTGGTTCAACCACAACCAGACCTCTTCGAGCTGGACCGACGGCCCGACCGCCGGTCCCAACTTCTACGCCGAAAGCTTCGGCCCGGGCGAAGGCAAGGACCTTGCCATCACCGGCGCGGTGGCGGCCAACCGGTCGATCAACCACTCGATCGGTGGCAATATCGAATGGTCCAACTATAGCGGGCTGAGCTTCGAGCTCGACGCGCACCATTCAACCGCCGAGAGCAAGCCGACCTCGCCTTACGGCTCGAACATCGCCGTGGGTTCGGCAATCTTCGGGGTCGAGAACCAGCGCGTCGACTTCACCAGCGAAATGCCGGTCATCTCGGTCAACATGTATCCGGGTTCGGAAATCCAGGCGTCGAACATCCGCCCCGCGGGTAACGCCTTCCGCAACGCCTACATGAAGAACGAGATCAACCAGGTCGCGCTGCGCGGGGCCAAGGAGTTTGACGACGGCTTCATCGACAGCCTCGACTTCGGCGTCTCCTACACCGAGAACAAGGTGCGTTCGGCCTATGGCTTCCTGCAGACCGACAGCTGGGGCGGTACGCTGCAGGCCGACGAATTGCCGGACGAGTTCTACCAGATCACGGGTCTCCCGGGTCACCTGGCGGGAATGGAAGGGTCGAACGATCCCTCGATCATCCAGAACTATTTCCAGATCGACACCGAAAACCTGATCGAATTCCTCGACGACCAGGTCGGCATCTGCTCGATGCCGTGGGTCGGCACGCCGTCGGGCACAGGCTGTCTCGCCGAATTCTCGGTCGACCGCCGCACGACCGAGAAGACCATCGCGCCGTACGTCCAGTCGACGCACCAATTCTTTACCGACAGCGGCAAGGAAGTGAACTTCCGCTTCGGCCTGCGCTACGAGCAGACCGACGTCGAATCCGAAGCGCTGGTGCCGGTCCCGACCGGCACGGCCTGGGTCGCGGGCAATGAGATCGCGATCCTCTATGGTGGCGAGAGCGACTTCACGACGCTCGAGGGCGATTACGACTTCTGGCTGCCGGCGATCGACTTCGACATGGAAGTCATGCGCGACGTCGTGGTCCGCGCCTCGTACAGCCACACGATCACTCGACCGCGCTACGACAGTCTGCAGGGCGGCATCACGCTCGCCTCGCCGATCCGCGTGGGTGGCGGGACGGCCGGCTCGGGCAATCCGGGACTGCTGCCCTACCTCTCCAAGAACGTCGACCTGTCGGCCGAATGGTATTACGGGCCCGCGAGCTACGTCTCGGTCGGCATCTTCGACAAGGAGGTGAAGAACTTCATCTCGTCGAACACGATCGAGACCAACTGGTTCGGGCTCACCAACCCGGCGCTGGGTCCGGTCGCGCAGGAAGCGATCGCGGCGGTGGGCACCACGGCGCCCTTCTCGGACATCGTCGCCTATGTCGCGGCCAACTATCCGAACCTGATCGACCCAGATACGGGCGGCATTTTGGGAACCAGCTCGGACCCGCTGGTGAACTTCATCACCACGCAGCCGACCAACTCGAACCAGACGGCGAACCTGTCGGGCTTCGAATTCGCGATCCAGCACAACTTCTGGGACAGCGGCTTCGGGACGATCCTGAACTATACGATCGTCAATTCGGACACGTTCTACGACAACACGCTGCGCTACACGATCCCGCAATTCGCGGTGACGGGGGTCAGCGACAGTGCCAACGCGGTGCTGTTCTACGACAAGGGACCGATCCAGGCGCGTGTCGCCTACAACTGGCGCGACGGCTTCCTGTCGGGCTACGGGCTCGATCCCTTCTATGTCGAGGCGTACGGGCAGGTCGATGCCAGCGCGAGCTACGATTTCGGCAACGGGATCACGGCGTTCGTCGAGGGCATCAACATCCTCAACGCCGACCGGCGCGGGCACATGCGCGACGAGCAGGCCATCTTCTTCGCGGCACCGGGCTATGCCCGATACGCGGGTGGCGTGCGCTTCACCTGGTAACCCGCAAGGATTGCCGGGCCGTCGCCTGACGAGAAACAGGGTCGCCACGCATATTCGCGCTGGCGGCCCTTTTTCTTGGGATGGAAGGCGGTATTTCGCCCCTGCCGCACGGCGGATAGATATGCTTTAGAAGGCGGCGACACTTCATTTCGCCACAGGATGTTTCATGGCCAACCACGTCATCGTCGACAGCAACACGCACCGCGATCTCAAGATCGATCTCGGCTTCGGCGAAGAACTCGGTGACAAGGTGATGAGCGCGTTCGTCGTCCCCGAGGAATTCAGGAGCGTCCAGGCGGACTATCCGATCCTGTTTCGCAAGGACCTCGAGAGCGAGGAATTCGCCGCGGTCGCGCTGTTCGGGTTCGAGCAGGACGAGAACCTTTTTCTCGAGGGAAACCGCTGGGACGCGCCGCGGCGTCCGCTGTCGATGGAGGTCCAGCCCTTCCTGATCGGCCGGCCAGCCGATGGCGACGGGCCCGGGCAGGTCCATATCGACATGGACCATCCACGCACCGGTGCCGAGGACGGCCAGCCGCTGTTCGATGCCGACGGGAAGCCGACCGACTATCTCGACGATATGGCTGGCAAGCTCGGCGCGCTCGATCAGGGCTTCAGGGCCTCTGCCGGCTTTTTCGACGCCTTGAAGCGCTACGAGCTGCTCGAACCCTTCACGCTCGAAGTCTCGCTTGCCGACGGGTCGAAGAATAACCTCGTGGGCTTTCACATCCTCAACGACGACAAGGTCGCCGCGCTCCCCTCCGGGGCGCTCGGTGAGCTGCACGAGGCAGGATACCTGTTGCCCATTTACATGGCACTTGCCTCTTTGTCGCAGCTCCAAGCGCTGGTCGATCGAAAGAGCAAGAGGATGGGGCTTGGCTAGCGCCGCCCTCCCCCACGTCCCCGAGCGCGAGGCCAAGGATGCCGACGCGCTCGATGCGCTGCTCCGGGGCGCGCGCGAACCTTTCGTGATCCGCGGTCTTGCCGCCGAGTGGCCGCTGGTCGCGGCGGGCAAGACATCTTCCAAGGCCGCGCGCGACTATATCGAGCGCCATCATCGCGACCGCCCGTTCGCGGTGTCGGTCGGCGATCCCAAAGCCAAGGGGCGCATGTATTATGATGAGGCCATGGGGATGAATTTCCGCATGACCAATGAGAAGCTGCCCCAGGTCTTCCAACAGATCGACCGGCTCGAGGGCGAGCCCAACGCGCCGAGCATCTATTTCGCCTCGATCGACCTGCACGACTTTTTCGACGGGCTTCACGAGGCCAATCATGTCGACCTTGGGACACGCGACCCGCTTGCAAGCATCTGGATAGGGACCGCGACGCGAATCGCCGCGCATAACGATTTTCCCGACAACCTGGCGGTGTGCGCGGTCGGCAAGCGGCGCTTCACGGTCTTCCCGCCCGAGCAATTCCGCAACCTCTACCTCGGCCCGGTCGACAATACGCCCGCGGGGCGCGCGATCAGCATGGTCGATTTCCACAACCCCGATTTCGACGCCCATCCCCGCTTTCGCGACGCGCTGCAGCACGCCCAGGTCGCCGAGCTCGAGCCGGGCGACGCCGTGTTCGTGCCCTCCATGTGGTGGCACCATGTCGAAGGGCTCGCCGGCTTCAACGTGCTGGTCAATTACTGGTGGCGCGACACGCCCAAATATCTCGGCCAGCCGCAAAATGCGCTCAACCATGCCATGCTCGCCATCCGCGACCTGCCCAAGGAAGACCGCGAAATCTGGCGCGACCTGTTCGACTATTACGTCTTCGAGGCCGGTGACGAGGTCACCGCCCATATTCCCGATCATGCGCGCAGCGTGCTCAGCCGGCTCGACAAGGAGCAAGCCGGCCGCATCCGCGCCTTCCTGCTGAGGGCCCTAAGCCAATGAACACGTCCCATGTCCGTCGTATCGTCATTGCCGGTGGCGGCACCGCCGGCTGGATGGCGGCCGCCGCATTGTCGCGCACGCTCGGCCGCGTCGCCTCGGTCACGCTGATCGAATCCAAGCAGATCGGAACGGTCGGAGTCGGCGAGTCGACGATCCCGCCGCTCGCTTTGTTCAATCGGCTGATGAAGATCCCCGAAGCGGAGTTCATGCGCGAGACGCAGGCGACCTTCAAACTGGGCATCGAGTTCCACAACTGGAAGGAAGATGGCGATGTCTACTTCCACAGCTTTGGCGAGACGGGGAAGGATCACTGGTCGGCGGGCTTCCAGCACTTCTGGCTTCACGGCCAGCAGAACGGCCATACGCAAAGTTTCGACGACTATTGCTACGAGCTGGTCGCGGCCTACGAGCGGCGCTTCTCGGCCCATCCCGACCACCGCATGAGCTATGCCTACCAGCTCGATGCGACGCGCTATGCCGGCTATTTGCGCAAGCTTGCCGAGGAAGAAGGTACGACCCGGGTCGAGGGCAAGATCGCCAAGGTCGACCTAAACCCCGAGACAGGACATATCGCCTCCCTGTCGCTCGAGGACGGGCAGACGGTCGAAGGAGATCTCTTCATCGACTGCACCGGCTTTCGCGCGCTGCTGATCGAGGGGGCGCTCCACGCCGGGTTCGACGACTGGACTCACTGGCTGCCGTGCGATCGCGCGATCGCGGTGCAGACGACGAGCGATGGACCGCCGGTCCCATACACGAAAGCGATCGCGCACGACGCGGGCTGGCAATGGCGCATTCCGCTCCAGCATCGCACGGGCAACGGGCTCGTCTATTGCAGCGCCTATCTCGACCAGGACGCGGCCGAGGAACGGTTGATGGGCAACCTGCCGGGCGAGACCATCACCAAGCCCAATTTCCTGCGCTTCACGACCGGCGTGCGGCGCAAGCAATGGTTCCGCAACTGTATCGCCGTGGGCCTGTCGGGCGGGTTCATGGAGCCGCTGGAATCGACCAGCATCCACCTTATCCAGCGCAACATATTGCGCCTCATCCGCATGCTGCCCGCGGGCGAGATTTCGGACCGCGACATTGCCGAGTTTAACGACCAGGCAATGGAGGACATGGTGCAGATCCGTGACTTCCTGATCCTGCACTACAAGGCGACCGACCGGCGCGATTCCCCCTTCTGGCGCCAATGCGCGGCGATGGAGATCCCCGACAGTCTCGACCAGAAGATCGAGCTGTTCCGCGAAACCGGCCGCGTTTTCCGTCGCCACGAGGAACTGTTCGCCGAGAGCAGCTGGCTACAGGTCATGATGGGCCAGGGGATCATGCCCAAATCCTACCATCCCATCGCCGCCAAGCTCGACAAGCGCGAGCTCGACGTGTTCCTCCGTACCATCCGCGAACGCATCCAGCACGAAGTCTCACGCCTGCCGCTACACGAGGAATTCGTGAAGGAATATTGCGGGGCGGAAATGCCGGTTTAGGCGCTGAGCAAAACGAGATTGCCCTCGCTCGCGCCCGGTCGTCTCCGCTTCGCTGTGACTCCGAGCCCGCGAAGGATCTTGGCTCCTCGCCCCATCAGCCAGCAAAAAGGGCAGCCAATTCTGGCTGCCCTTTTTGCTGGCTGGCGGAGACGGAGGGATTCGAACCCTCGGTACGGGATTTTCCCGTACGCCGGTTTAGCAAACCGGTGGTTTCAGCCACTCACCCACGTCTCCGCTGAGCCGGCCTTCTGGCTGGAAGCCGCGCATTAGCGAAGAGTCGCAGGCGGTTCAATGGTGCGTTTTGCACCTGCGGAGCCTTTTCGCTGGCGTAACGTTGGGACCGCAACAGGAGACAGTATGCCGTATTCCCCCGACCCCGCCGACGCGTCCAAGCTTCGCTTCGAGGATAATCGCCTGCTCGCGATGTTTCCCGAGGCGGTGAAGGAGGCGCTCGGTCCGCATGCCGAATATGTCCATCTCAACCATGGTGACGTGCTGTTCAAGTCGGGCGAGGACATCAAACATACCTATTTTCCTTACGCGCCGACGATGATCTCGCTGCTCGTCGACCTCGACGATCGTCGCCGCGTAGAGGTCGCGTCGATCGGCATGGAAGGAGCGATCGGCGGGATCGTCAGCTGTGGCGAACTACCCGCTTTCTCGCGCGCGCAAATCTCGGTGGCAGGCGGCGCGCTCAAGGCCAGCCATGAGAAGATCGAGGAGTTAAAGGCGGAATCGCCCTTCCTGCGCAATCTCTACTGCCGCTATGCCGACTATCTCCTCTCGCAGGTAATGCAGTCGGTCGCGTGCAGCGCCTTCCACCCTATCGAGGCGCGCGCCGCGCGCTGGCTGTTGACGGCGCAGGATCGTGCGGGAAGCCGGCTGGAGCTGACGCAGGAAGCGCTCGCCGGGCTCCTCGGTGTCCAACGGACCACGGTCAATGCGGTCGCGCGCGAGCTGCAGGAAGACGGGCTGATCAACTATAGCCGTGGGGTCATCACGCTGACCGACCGCGATGAGCTCGAGCATCGCACGTGCGAATGCTATCACCGGGTCGAGGATCATTTCAAAGCGGTGCTTGGCGGCCAGTCCTTCGACTGGATCGACCATTGCGAGAAAAGTTGAGCGCTATTCGGTAAAGTGCCAGCCGAGCGTCTGACCGGCGAGAAAGGGCGTGAGCGCATCCGCGCCTTCACCGATGACGTCTTCGACCAAGGTCGGCGCCCTCGACAAGGTCACCGTGCCCTCGTTCAGCGGTAGGTCGTAGAAAGCCGGGCCATGCTCGCTCGCGAAGCCTTCGAGCCGGTCGAGCACGCCTTCCTCTTCGAACACCTGCGCATAGGCCTCGAGCGCGTAGGGCGCGTTGAAGATGCCCGCGCAGCCGCAGTCGGAGACCTTGCCGCTCATCGGATGCGGCGCGCTGTCGGTGCCGAGGAAGAATTTGGGATTACCCGAGGTGGCTGCCTCGCGCACCGCCAGCCGGTGCTCCTCACGCTTGACCACGGGCAGGCAATAGGCGTGCGGGCGCAGGCCGCTCTCGAACAGCGCGTTGCGGTTGAGCATCAGGTGCTGCGGTGTCACGGTTGCGGCGACATTTTCCCCCGCCGCCATCACGAAATCGACCCCGTCCTTGGTGGTGATATGCTCGAACACGACCTTGAGGCCGGGAAAGTCCGCGAGCGTGGGGATCAACACCTTGTCGATGAACACCGCCTCGCGGTCGAACACGTCGATCGCCGGATCGGTGACCTCGCCGTGCACGCAAAGCACCATCCCGATCTTTTCCATCTCGGCCAGCACGGCGCGGATGTTGGCGATATCGGTGACGCCGAGCGCGCTGTTGGTCGTCGCGCCCGCAGGATAGAGCTTGGCCGCGACCCAACTGCCGTCGGCATGGCCGGTCGCGATCTGCTCGGGCAGCGTCTCGTCGGTGAGGTAGGCGGTCATCAGCGGCTCGAAGTCGCTGCCCTCGGGGAGCGCGGCCATGATGCGGCTCTTATAGTCGCGCGCGGCCTGCGCGGTCGTCACGGGCGGCGACAGGTTGGGCATGATGATCGCGCGCTTGAACTGACGCGCGGTGTAGGGCGCGACGCGCTCCAGCATCGCGCCGTCGCGCAAGTGGAGGTGCCAGTCGTCGGGGCGTCGGATCGTGAGCTGCATGCGCTTGCCTTAGGCCGTGAGGCTCCCTAGCTCAACACGCATGACCATGCTTTCAGACCGCGCACTGCTTCGCCTGTCCGGCGAGGGGGTTCGCGAATTCCTTCAGGGTCTCGTGACCAGCAACGTCGCCGGCGACCTGCCCGTCTGGGCCGGGCTGCTGACGCCGCAGGGCAAGTGCCTCTTCGATTTCTTCGTGTGGGAAGATGGCGAAGACTTGCTGCTCGACTGCGAGGCGGAGCAGGCCGATGCGCTTGCACGCCGCCTGACCCTCTACCGCCTGCGTCGACCGATCGGCATCGCGCGCGATGAAACGCTGGCAGTGCACTGGTCGCCCGACGGGGATAGCGACCCGCGACTGCCGGCGCTGGGCAAGCGCTGGCTCGGTGCGCCGGGCGAAGAGGCCGAGGGCTATCTCGAGCATCGCCTGCGCCTCGGCGTGTGCGAGGGCGTTGCGGAGCTGGGCGACCTGCTCTGGCTCGAGACCAATGCCGCCGAGCTGACCGGGGTCGACTTCAAGAAAGGCTGTTTCGTCGGGCAAGAGAATACCGCGCGGATGAACTGGCGACAGAAGATCAACCGGCGCCTGTTCGTGGTCGAAGGTGATGGCGAGGGGCTGAAGGTTCGCGCGCATTATCCCGAGCTTGGCCTTGCGGTCGTGCATGGGCGCGCTGCGGAGCCTCCGAAGAACGCGATCATGCCCAGCTGGCTGAAGGCCGCGCTGCCCGAATGAGCGTCGCCCTGGCCCTGGCCCTCGCCGCGCAGGACGCGCCGATCGTCATCACCGGTCGCGGGCTCGACGAGCCCGAGGGCGGGCAGGTCGTCCTGATCGAAGAGGACAAGGTCGACGAAGAAGCGACGGGTCGTCTCGAAGGCGTGCTGTCCGAGGTCGCGGGGCTTTCCTTCTTCCGCCGCGCCGATGCACGCTCGGTCCATCCGACCGCACAGGGTCCGACTGCACGCGGACTGGGCGGAAATGCCGCCAGCCGCATCGCGATCACGCTCGACGGGGTGCCGCAGGCCGACCCGTTCGGAGGCTGGATCAATCCCGCCGCGTTCGATCCGGCGACGCTCGGCCGGGTGATCGTCGCACGCGGCGCGCGGCCCGAACCCGGCGCGATCGGCGGGCAAATCTACCTCGAAAGCCCAACCGCGGGTCCGCGCAGCGCCGCGCTTGCCTATGGCAGCGACGACAGCTGGGATGCGTCGGCGGTGTGGGGCGCCGAGGTCGGCCAGGGCCTGTTCGTGGCCAGCGCAGGCTGGATGCGATCGGACGGGTTCGTGCCCATCGTGGCGGAGGATCGCGGCCCCGCCGACCGCGGCGCAGCGTCGGACCAAAAGGTTGCGCGGCTTCGCCTGTCCTATCCCGTCGGACGGGTGGAAACGCAGGTCGGCCTGACCGCGTTTGACGACGAGCGCGACCGGGGCGTCGACGGCACCGACAATCGTGCGCGCGGGCTCGACCTTTCCGCGCGGCTGGTCGGACGCGACGGCGCGGGCTGGTCGCTCACCGGCTGGTGGCAGGACCGCGATTTCGAAACGCGCTTCGCCGCAGTCGACGGCGACCGCGAGACGCCGCGCGTCGTGCTCGACCAGTATGACGTGCCCGCGACCGGCGCGGGCGCACGGGGCGAAGTCGGCTGGCGCGCGGGCGCTGTCGACGGAAATCTGGGCGGTGAATGGCGCCGTGCCGAAGCCACGGTTGCTGAACGCTTCTTCTTCGTTGCGGGTGACCCGACTCGCGAGCGACGCGCGGGCGGCGAGACTCGTCTGCTGGGACTCTTCGGCGGCGCCGAGGTCGAGCGCGAGGCCTGGTCGCTGGCCGCAACGATCCGCGCCGACCAATGGCGGTTTTCCGACGGGTTTCGCGCCGTCGACGTGCTTGCTGGCGGGAGCCTCGAGGACAGTCATTTCGCCGACCGATCGAGCTGGCAAGAAAGCGGCCGCATCGATGCCGCCTTCCGGCCAAGCGAGCGCGTTACTCTTCGCGCGGCTGCAGCGCGCGCCGTGCGTTCCCCCACGCTCAACGAGCTGGTGCGTCCGTTCCGCGTCGGCGCCAACGCGACCGCCGCCAACGAAAACCTCGTGCCCGAGACAAGCGACCAGATCGAACTGGGGGTCGACTGGGCCGACGAAGGCAGCAGCGTGCGCGCCACCGCCTTCGCCGCGCGTCTCGACGACGGCATCTTCAACGTGCCCGTCAACATGGGTCCCGGCCTGTTCCCCGGGGTCGGCTTCGTCTCCTCGGGCGCGATCCTGAGCGAGCGCCAGAACCTACCGCGCGTCAAAAGCCACGGGGTCGAGGTGGATTCCGTGCATGCGCTCGGCCCGGTCGACCTGCGGTTCAGCTATGCCTTCGCGGACCCGAAACTGGCCAAAGGCCCCTTTGCCGGCAATCGCCCGCCGCAAGTCGCGAGGCATCAGCTGAGCGCCGGGGTGGGTTGGGACGACGGCGAGGGCCGCTCGGCCGCGCTGCGGCTGACCTATGCCTCCGGCCGCTTCGAGGATCTCGAAAATGATCGGCCCCTCGGTGACGCTGTCAGCCTCGATGCCGCCTTGCGCTGGCCGTTGACCGACATGCTCCAGCTCGAAGCCCGCGGCACCAACCTCACCAACGCGCGCGCACTCGCCGGATTTGCCAGCGACGGCGCACGCGAGCGGACCGCGCCGCGCACCTTGTGGATCGGATTGAGAGTAGGCCGCGACTAGGCGCTGGCGCCGTCGACCTCACGCACCGGCAGGCTCTTCGCAAGCTCGGGATCGAGGAGGCGCCCGTTGACGCCCATGCGATCGGGCCGCTCCATGTCGTCGTAGGGCCACTCGTCAAGCAGCGTCCAATGCGTGACCACGCCGCAGGAAGGGCAGTGCCACAGTGTCAGGCAGGGAGGCTCGTCGCTCATGTCGTTTCGCACATACCCGTCTACCTTGCCCGCGACCGCGACTGAATTTTCCGGATAGCGGAGCGCGAGGAAACCGGTCTTGCGGCAGACCGAACAATTGCAGCGGATGATCTCGTCCGGCGCATGCGGGAGCGTGATGGTCACGCCCCCGCAATGGCAGGACAACTCCACCTTTACGCCTTGGCGAGGTTGCGCAGGACGTAGTGGAGGATGCCCGAATTCTTGTAATATTCGAGCTCGTTATACGTATCGATGCGGCACTTGGCGGTGAAGCGGACTTCCTCGCCATTCGCGCGCTTGGCGACGACCTCGACATCCTGGCGCGGTTCGAGATCCGCCAGCCCTTCGATCGAGAAGGTTTCGCTGCCGTCGAAGCCGAAGGTCGCGGGACCCTCGCCGTCCATGAACTGGAGCGGCAGGACGCCCATGCCGACGAGGTTCGAACGGTGGATGCGCTCGAAGCTCTCGACGATGACCGCTTTGACGCCCAGCAGGATGGTGCCCTTCGCCGCCCAGTCGCGCGACGAGCCGGTGCCATATTCCTTGCCGCCCAGCACGACCAGCGGGGTACCGTTTGCCTGATGCGCCATCGCGGCGTCGTAAATCGCCATCTGCTCGCCGGTCGGGCCCTTGGTGAAGCCGCCCTCGACGCCGTCGAGCATCCGGTTCTTGATGCGGATATTGGCGAAGGTGCCGCGCATCATGACCTCATGGTTGCCGCGGCGCGCGCCGTAGGAGTTGAACTCGCTACGGGGCACCTGGTGCGCCTCGAGATAGCGACCGGCGGGGCTGTCCGCCTTGATCGCGCCGGCGGGCGAGATGTGGTCGGTGGTGATGCTGTCGCCAAACAGGGCAAGCGGCTTGGCGTCGGTGATGTCCGTGACCGCGCCCGGCTCCATATCCATGCCCTGGAAGTAAGGCGGGTTCTGGATGTAGGTCGAGGTCGGCGGCCAGTCGTAGGTGTCGCCGCCCGTCACCTCGATGCCCTGCCAGCGCTCGTCGCCCTTGTAGACGTCGGCATAACGCTGCGAGAACATGTCGCTGTGCACGTGCGCATCGACCAGTTCGCGTACCTCGTCATTGGTCGGCCAGATGTCCTTCAGGAAGACGTCGTTGCCGTCCTTGTCAGTGCCGATGACGCAGGTCGTGATGTCCTCGCGCGTATTGCCGAGCAGCGCGTAGGCGACCACCAGCGGCGGCGACGCGAGATAGTTGGCGCGCACGTCCTGCGACACGCGCCCTTCGAAGTTGCGGTTGCCCGAGAGGACCGAGCAGGCGACGAGGTCATTCTCGTTGATCGCCTTCGAAATCGGCGCGGGCAGCGGGCCCGAGTTGCCGATACAGGTGGTGCAGCCATAGCCGACAAGGTCGAAACCGATGGCGTTCAAGTCGTCCGAGAGGCCCGCCATGTCGAGATAGTCGGTGACCACCTGGCTGCCGGGTGCGAGCGAGGTCTTGACCCACGGCTTGCGGTTGAGGCCGAGCGCGTGCGCTTTCTTGGCGACGAGGCCCGCGGCGATCATCACGTCGGGGTTCGACGTGTTGGTGCAGCTGGTGATCGCGGCGATCACGACGTCGCCGTCGCCGACCGTATAGTCTTCGCCTTCGACCTCGACTTCGTGGCCCTTGCCGCCGTGATACTGCGTATCGATCAGCTTCTTGAACTCGCTCGCCATGTCGGAAAGCAGCACGCGGTCCTGCGGGCGCTTGGGACCGGCAAGGCTCGGCATGACGCTCGACATGTCGAGTTCGAGCGTGTCGGTGAAGACGGGTTCCGGAGCCGACGCGTCGCGCCACATGCCCTGCGCCTGCGCATAGGCCTTGACCAGCGGCACGTCGTCGCCGCGACCGGTCAGCTCGAGATAGTCGAGCGTGCGATTGTCGATCGGGAAGAAGCCGCAGGTCGCGCCATATTCGGGCGCCATGTTGGCGATGGTCGCGCGGTCGGCGAGCGACAGCGCGTCGAGGCCGGGGCCGTAAAATTCGACGAAGCGGCCGACGACGCCCTTTTCGCGCAGCATCTGCACGACGGTCAGCACGAGGTCGGTCGCGGTGACACCTTCGGCCATCGCGCCGTCGAGGCGGAAGCCGACGACTTCGGGAACCAGCATCGAGATGGGCTGGCCGAGCATCCCGGCTTCGGCCTCGATGCCGCCGACGCCCCAGCCGAGCACGCCGAGGCCGTTGACCATCGTGGTGTGGCTGTCGGTGCCGACCAGCGTATCGGGATAGGCGACGGTTTCGCCCGTCTGGTCCTCGGCCGACCACACCGCCTTGGCGATATGCTCGAGGTTGACCTGGTGGCAGATGCCGGTGCCCGGGGGCACGACCTTG
The DNA here is from genome assembly GCF_019264355.1 of Sphingomicrobium clamense. NCBI lineage: Bacteria > Pseudomonadati > Pseudomonadota > Alphaproteobacteria > Sphingomonadales > Sphingomicrobiaceae > Sphingomicrobium > Sphingomicrobium clamense. Next base: position 39,384 of record NZ_JAHVAH010000001.1, read on the forward strand.
AAGTTGTCGAACGCCTTCGACCCCCATTTGAGGAATTCGTAGCGCTCCTTGTTGCGCTCATATTCGCGCGCGACGTTCGCTTCGAACGCGACCGGGGTGCCGAACTCGTCGACCATGACCGAGTGGTCGATGACGAGGTGGACGGGAACCTGCGGGTTGATCTTCTGAGCATCGCCGCCCAGCGCCTTGATCCCGTCGCGCATTGCGGCGAGGTCGACCACGGCGGGAACGCCCGTGAAATCCTGCATCAGCACGCGTGCGGGGCGATACTGGATCTCGCGGTTGATCCGCTTTTCCTTCTGCCAGTCGACGATCGCCTGGACGTCGTCGATGGTCACCGTGTTGCCGTCCTCGAAGCGCAGCATATTCTCGAGCAGCACCTTCATCGAGAAGGGAAGCCGGCTGACATCGCCGAGCTTCTCGCCGGCCTTGGCGAGCGAATAATAAGCGATGGTCTTGCCGCCAACGTCGAGCGTCGAGCGAGTGCCGAGAGTATCCTGCCCAGTGGGGATCATGGTGTTGGTGTTCCTCTAGTCTGAATCGGTTGCCGCATGGGAAACGGCGCGTTGGGCGCGCCACTAGCAGCATGGGCCTCAATTGACAAAGGGGTGAGCAAGGCCAGTCGTTCCATTTGCCGGATCGCGGGAAGCCGCCATTCTCGGACCGACTCGGACCCGCGTGATAGGATGGCGATCATGCCCGGCTACGACAGTGAAACCTGCCACAAGAAGGCGATAGAAGCCCGCGGCGCTGCCGAACACAAGAATGGCGGCCGCGACGCACGGGTCGCCGGCCACCTCGCCCTCGCCTGGGACGCGCTCGCAAAGGCGAAGAAACGGCGCGAGCAGGGGCTCCCCAAGTCCAAGCACTGATTTGCGCTTGTAAGGCACGCCCGCGCCGCTAGCGTGGCGGCGATGAAGAAGCTTGCCGTCCCCTTCCCCCTCGTCGCGCTTGCGATTGCCGCGGTTACCGCGCTGATCCTGCTGCTGATGGGGCAGCCCGCCATCTGCACGTGTGGGCGGGTCGACCTGTGGGCGCCGGGCGCGAGCGGGCCGACGACGAGCCAGATGCTCGCCGACTGGTATTCACCCAGCCACGTCATTCACGGCTTTCTCTTCTACGGGCTGATGCACCTCGTCTGGCGCCGCGCGAGCGTGGAGAAAAGGTTTATCGCCGCGCTTTCGCTCGAGGGGCTGTGGGAGATCGTCGAGAATTCGCCCTGGGTGCTCGAACGCTATCGCTCGGTGACGATCGAGGTCGGCTATTTTGGCGACAGCGTGCTCAACTCGATGAGCGATCTCCTCATGATGGCGATCGGCTTCTTCCTTGCGCGCAAGCTCCCGCTCTGGGCCAGTATCACCTTCATCGTCGCCGCCGAAGTCATCGTCGCCATCGCCATCCGCAACAATCTGTTCTTCAGCAGCCTGATGCTGATTGCGCCCCAGCAGTCGGTGCTCGAGTGGCAGGCGGGCGGCCCCTTCCCGCTGCCCTTCTGACGTCGCGACTTTCCGCCGTTCATCGAAGCCAGACGCCCGCCTGGCCGTCCGTCGTCTAAACATCGGTCTTTATCGAAAGCGTGTAACCTTTCGCGTGCAGCCGGCGTATACGGAAGTTGTCGGAGCCGTTCCGCAGGCGACACCGACCTGATCGACCTTTAGACGCGTTGATTGGGGGTAGAGTGAGCGTATTCTGCGAAGTCTTGGGCCGATCATCCTGACGAGAATGAAAGGATGATCTGATGACGTACAAGAATAGCATTCCGATAATCGCACTCGCGCTGGTCGCCATCCCGACGACCGCCATGGCGCAGGATCCCGTCGCGATCGAAATTCGCGCGACGTCCGCGCTGGCCGAGTGGCAGCACGACACGAACCGCCAGCTCGATGCCGGCCTTGCCCGCGCGCCCTCGCTGCGCGGCGGCCGCGCCAACGAAGCGGTCGTGCAAGTCGCGTTCGACGTCAACGGTAAGGGGGAAGCGGTCAACATCCGTACGCTCCCGGGTGACTTCAACCCGGCTGCCGAGCAGGCGGCGCTCTACGCAGTGCGCTCGCTCGACACGCTCGACGAGTTGCCGGAGATGGCCAACGGGCGTTCGGTGCTCGCCAACATCATCCTCGCCAACACGCCCGCCTCGCGCGACCGGCTCGCCGACAAGCTTGCCAAGATCGAGAAGAAGCGCCTCGCCAGTAGCGGCGCGGTCGCAAGTTACGTGACGATCGGGGCGATCCCGACGCTTCTCGCGGACTGAACGTCACGCGCGAACAGGCGGCCGTCGCCCGGACACTGCGGAAGGTTCGGGCGGCGGCCGCCGCTAGTCTGGTTCGCCAAATTCACGCCGCTGTCACGACATCGACGCAGAATTCCGGACTTCACATTAATTTTTCCGGTTGATCCAGCGATCCATTGCAACGGCAATCGCTGCAATGGCGAATGGCGACAGCATGACTAGAGCAGCTGCTCCCATCGGAACTCCGCTACCATCTGGTTCACGCTGGTAAGCAATTCCCAAGGACAAGAACCAGCCTCGCACGACAATCGTCGCAAGAATGGACCAAAGCCATGGTGAGCGCGATGAGCTACGAAATGCGAGTACCATCATCGGAATACTCACGAGCGCCGCGTTAGCGACGAATACTAATGGCTCGTCAGTTGAAACGGGCCGATCGAGGAAAACGGAGAAAAGAACTCTTTCGGTCGCGACGATTGCGATAGCGACGGTCAGCGCCAAGACAATGAAAGGCGGGCGTCCCTTAGGCGATATCCGTGTCAATTAGTCGCCAAGCGCCGCGTCTTCGCGCGCGGTGAGGTCGGCGCCCAGTTCGGCCACGGGGCGCAGGGTCGCGCTGCCGCCGCTGGTGGCGAAGGTGCGGTGGAGGCGCAGCGTCTGTTCGACCTCGGCCTCCTGCATTCGCAAATAGGCGCGATCGAAATCGCCCGACAGCGAAAGCCGGTCGAGCTTGGCCTGGTGATCGGGCGTCAGGCTCGCGCTCGGCAACATGTCTAGGCGACGGCCGGCAAAGCTCAGCTGGCCCGCGATCCCCTCGCCATGGCTCTTGCGCATTTTCGCGAGGGCAAGCACTTCCGGATCGCGCGATCGCTCCATCGCCAGTTCCGCGGACTTTACCGCGAACAAGGCCGCCGACGACGCCGCCGCGAAGTAGGCTGCCGAGGTCAGCGCGGGGGAGACGTTCGTCGTGGTGATGGTCGCGCTCGCCGCCGGCGCGGGTGCCTTGGAGGCGCAGGCCCCGACCACCAATGCCAGTCCCGCAACGCCTGCAATCCGCAGTCTCTGTCCCATCACCACTCTCCCTGTTGGTTAGCGCCCGATCATCGTCTCCGGCCGCACGACGCGGTCGAAGGTCTCTTCGTCGACCAGCCCCAGTTCGAGCCCCGCTTCCTTGAGCGTCAGCCCCTTCTCGTGCGCATATTTGGCGATCTTGGCGGCATTGTCATAGCCGATCTCGGGCGCGAGCGCGGTGACCAGCATGAGCGAACGCTCGACCAATTCCTTGATCCGATCCTCGTTGGCCTCGATCCCGTCGACGCAACGCTCGGCAAAGCTCACCATGCCGGTCGCCATCAGCTCGATCGAGCGCAGCACGTTGGCGCCGATTAGCGGCATGAAGACGTTCAATTCGAAATGACCCTGCGCGCCGCCGATGGTGACCGCCTGCTGGTTGCCCATGACCTGCGCGGCAAGCATCGTCAGGCTTTCGCACTGGGTCGGATTGACCTTGCCCGGCATGATCGAGCTGCCCGGCTCGTTGGCGGGCAAGGAAAGCTCGCCGAGCCCCGAGCGCGGGCCCGAGCCGAGGAAGCGGATGTCGTTGGCGATCTTGTTGAGCGCCACCGCGAGGCTGTTGAGCGCCCCGTGGAAGAAGACCATCCCGTCCTTGGCCGCGAGCTCGGCGAACATGTTGGGCGCTTCCTCGAACTCCATGCCGGTGATGTCCGAGATTGCGGCGACCATGTCGGGCGCCCAATTCTCCGGCGCGTTGAGCCCGGTGCCGACCGCCGTCCCGCCGATCGCGAGCTTCATGATGTTGCCCTTGAGCGCGCCTTCGATCCGCGCCTTCGCGCCGATCAGCTGGGCGACATAGCCCGAAAACTCCTGCCCCAGCGTCAGCGGGGTCGCGTCCTGCGTGTGGGTACGCCCGATCTTGACGATATGGTCGAACGCCTCGGCCTTGGCCTGCAGCGACTTGATAAGCCGGTCGAGCGCGGGGACGAGCTGGTCGCGCGTCGCCAGCGCGGTCGAGACATGCAGCGCCGTCGGAAAGCTGTCGTTCGAGCTCTGCGAGCGATTGACGTGGTCATTCGGGTGCACCGGCGACTTGCCGCCGCGCGTTCCCGCCAGCGCTTCGTTGGCGATCCCCGCGATCACCTCGTTGACGTTCATGTTGGTCTGCGTGCCGCTACCCGTCTGCCAGATGGTCAGCGGGAACTGGTCGTCATGCTTGCCCGACGTGATCGCGGTGGCGGCATCGTCGATGGCCGACGCGATCTCGTCTTCCATGCCGTGCGTCTTGTTCACCCGCGCCGCAGCCTGCTTCACGATGGCCTGTGCATGGACCAGTCCGATGGGCATCCGCTCGCGATCCGAAAAGGGGAAATTCTGCAAGGATCGCTGCGTCTGCGCGCCCCAATAGGCGTCGGCGGGGACGTCGATGGGGCCGATGGAGTCGGTTTCGATACGGGTGTCGGTCACTGGGGGCTCCGAAAGTCTGAAATGGTTTCGGCGCGGACCTAAAACGCACAGCCGACAGAGTCGAGAAGCGAGCTACTTCTTTTTCGAGAAATCGACCGAGACGACGTTGCTGCCGTCTTCGACCGGCTCGGGCTTGGGCCGCTCGGCTTCGGGCTCGTCGGCGTCATTGTCGACTTCGACATCGGCAGCCTGGAACTTCAGGCTGAATTCGACCGCGGGGTCGACAAAATCGGTCACCGCCGCGAACGGGATGAACAGGGTCGAGGGCACGCCGCCGAAGCTCAGGCCGACTGTGAACCCCTGGTCGGTGACCTTGAGGTCCCAGAATCGATGCTGGATGACGATCGTCATCTCGTCGGGGAAGCGCTCGATCAGGTGGCCGGGAATATCGACCCCCGGGCTCTTGGTGCGGAAAGTGATGTAGAAGTGGTGGCTGCCGGGCAGCTCGCCCGTCGCCTCGACCTCGCTCAGCACCCGTCCGACGACCGCGCGCAGCGCTTCCTGCACGATTTCGTCGTAGGGAATCAGGCTTTCGGGCGGTTCCGACATGCCCCGCCAATGGACCCGCACCCGAAACGGGTCAAGGCCGAAGCGACGACATTGACGGATGCGCTGCTGCTGTGATTGATCGGTAGGAAGACCGCCCTGGATGGGGCGCAGCAAAGGAAGTTTCGCATGCCAATCGACGCGACGCAGCCCTATGACGATAGCAATATCTTCGCCAAGATCGTGCGGGGCGAACTTCCCTGCACCAAGGTCGACGAGACCGAGCACAGCCTTGCCTTTCACGACATCAACCCGCTCGCGCCCATCCACATCCTGGTGATCCCCAAGGGGCCCTATGTCAGCTGGGACGATTTCTCGGCCAAGGCGACCGAGGCCGAGATTGTCGACTTCACGCGGCTGGTGGGCAAGGTCGCGCGCGACAATGGCTGTGTCGAGCAGGGCTACCGGATGCTCGCCAACATCGGCAAGCGCGGCGGGCAGGAAGTGCCGCACCTCCATGTCCACATCTTCGGTGGACAGCCGCTCGGGCCGATGCTCGCCCGCTAGCGCATCTCGAGAAGCATCCTCCCTTGCCCTCGGCCCGCTGATCGTTAGGGTCGGCCAAAAGTTTCTCCGGGAGGGATAATCAATGGTTTCCACGACAGACGGTGCCGCCATGGGTAGCGCGACCGCCAAGGACGGCTGGTCCAGCCGCGCCGGCTTCATTCTTGCAGCCATCGGTGCTGCGGTCGGTCTCGGCAATATCTGGCGCTTCCCGACGCTGGCGGGCGAAAGCGGGGGCGGCGCCTTCGTGCTTGTCTATATCGGCTTCGTCATCCTGCTCGGCCTGCCGCTGGTGCTGTCCGAAATCAGCATTGGCCGGATCGGGCAGACCGACGCGCTTGGGTCGTTCGAGCGGGTCGCGGAGAAGTCGGGCGCGTCGCGCTCGTGGCGCGGCATCGGTGCATTGGGCGGGATCGCCGCCTTCCTGATCCTTTCCTTCTACTCGGTCGTCGCGGGCTGGGTGCTTTACTATGCGGGCGTGATGGCGGGCGAGCTCGGCTCGGCGATCGCCTCGGGCAATCCGCTCGGCGGTGCCTTTGCCGGCGAAAGCGTCGACGACATCCAAGTCCGGCTCGGCGACATGCTGGGCAACCCCACGCTCCTCCTCGTCATGCACGCATTGTTCATGGCCGTGACCTGGTTCGTCGTCTCGCGCGGTGTCCATTCGGGAATCGAAACGGCGGCCAAATATCTCATGCCCGCCTTCTTCGTCCTGTTGATCGGCATCACCATCTACGGCGCCTTCGAGGGCAATTTCGGCGAGGCCATCGCCTTCCTCTTCACCCCCGACTTCTCGAAGCTGACGCCGCCGGTGATCAACGCCGCGCTCGGCCAGGCACTCTTCTCGCTCTCGCTCGGCGTTGCGGGGCTGATTACCTACGGCTCCTATCTGTCGGGCAAGGACGGGCTTGGCGGGACTTCGGCGACCATCGCGCTTGCCGACACCGGCGTCGCGCTGATCGCGGGCCTGATGATCTTCCCGATCGTCTTCGCCGCCGGGCTCGATCCCGCGGGCGGTCCGACGTTGGTCTTCCAGTCGCTGCCCGTCGCCTTCCAGTCGATGCCCGGCGGTGCGCTGGTCGGCTTCCTCTTCTTCGTCCTGATCGGCGTCGCCGCGCTCACCAGCTCGGTCTCGCTGCTCGAGGTGCCGACCGCGCTCGGCATCGGCGAGAAGAAATGGACCCGCGGCAAGTCGGCGACCGTCATGGCGCTCGGCGCCTTCCTGATCGGTATCCTGGCGCTGCTCGGCTATAACGTGCTGAGCGACGTGCGGCCGCTCGCCTTCTGGTCGATCTTCGAGAATGCCGACATCCTCGATTCCATCGACGGCTTCACCGGCAAGGTCATGCTGCCGCTCGGCGCATTGCTGACGTCGGTGTTCGTCGGATGGATTGCGGATCGCAAGCTGATGGCGACCGAGACCGGCCTGTCGGCGGGTGCGCTGGCGCTATGGCGCTTCCTGGTCGCATGGTTGTGCCCGATCGCGGTGGCTATCGTGCTCGTCACGGGCCTGTTCCCCGCGATCCTCGGTTAGTCGAAACCCTCTTCGCAGGGTCCTGACCCTGCGCTAATCTCCCTTTCGCTTGCGCACCGGCAATCTCGCCGCGCGCGAAGCGGAAGGGGGACTTTCCATGATCTTCGGGCGCGTCAAATCGCTGGACGCCATTCGGGCCGCTGCAGAGAAGAAATCGCTGCACCGCTCGCTGGGCGCCCTGCAACTCACCCTGTTCGGCATCGGCTGCATCATCGGCACGGGCATCTTCGTGTTGACTGCAGCGGGTGCGCAAAAGGCCGGTCCCGGCCTCATGATCAGCTTCGCGATCGCGGGCTTCGTCTGCCTTGTCGCAGCGCTCTGCTACGCCGAGCTCACCTCGTCGGTGCCGGTGTCAGGCTCCGCCTACACCTACACCTACGCGACGATGGGCGAGGTGCTCGCCTGGATCGTCGGCTGGGCGCTGATGCTCGAATATACCATCGCCGCGGCCGCCGTATCTGTCGGCTGGTCGGGATATTTCGCGGGCACCATCCTCAACGAATTCATGGGCATCTCCTTACCCACAGCGCTCTCTGCCGGGCCACTCGCGCTCGGCGGGGTCGAAGGCGGGTTCATCAACCTGCCCGCGCTTCTCATTGCCCTCCTCATCACCTGGCTGCTGATCATCGGCACCAACGAAAGCGCCAAGGTCAACGCCGTGCTGGTGGCGATCAAGGTCACCGCGCTGACGATCTTCATCGCGCTCACCGTGCCCGCCATCGAGCTTGCGAAGTTCAACCCGTTCCTGCCTGCGGGCGTGTTCGGGGGGATCGGCACCGGCGTCGGCGTGGTCGGCGCGGCGGCGACGATCTTCTTCGCTTACGTGGGCTTCGACGCGGTGTCGACCGCGGCCGAGGAAACCAAGAACCCGCAGCGCAACGTGCCCATCGGCATCGTCGGATCGCTGCTCTTCTGCACTGTCTTCTACATCCTCGTCGCGGCGGGTGCGATCGGCACCATCGGCGGCCAGCCCATCATGGGTCCCGACGGCACGCCGTGGCCGGCAGGGTCGGAAGAACTCGCGCGCCAGTGCGCGATGCCCGAATATGCGGGCGCTTTGGTCTGCTCGAACGAAGCGCTCGCGCACGTGCTGCGCGAGATCGGCTATAGCTCCATCGGCAACATCCTCGGCGTCGCGGCCTTCCTCGCGCTGCCCTCGGTGATCCTCGTCCTGCTGTTCGGCCAGTCACGCATCTTCTTCGTGATGAGCCGCGACGGGCTGCTGCCCCCGAGCTTCGCCAAGATCCATCCGAAGTATAAAACCCCCTATTTCGTGACGGGCGTCACCGGTGCCATCGTCGCGGTCGGGGCTGCCTTCCTGCCCGTCGGACAGCTGGCGGACATTGCCAATACTGGCGTGCTGCTCGCCTTCACGATGGTTGCGGTCGCGGTCCTCGTGCTGCGCAAGCGCGAGCCGGATATGGAGCGCAGCTTCCGCACCCCGCTGGTCTGGTTCGTCGCGCCCGCCACCATCTTCGGCTGCATGTTCCTGCTGGTGAACCTGCCGCTTGAAGCGCTGCTGGTGCTGCCGGTCTGGACCGTGGTCGGGCTGCTCGTCTATTTCGGCTACAGCCGCTCGCGCAGCCATCTCGGCCGCGGGCTTACCGAAGTGCACGAACCCGAAATCCACGACATCGAGCCGTCCATCCCCGGAGTGGACGAGCGCGATCCGCTGGATCCGCCCAAGACTCCGCCGGTCTAAGGGCCGAGGATCACTCGAGGAGAAGGGGAGGTTCCGGCCTCCCCTTTTTCGTTATGGCTTAGGCCAGCACGCCCGCCGACAGGATCTTGAGATCCTCTTCGGGGCGCGCGCCATAATGCTGGATGACTTCGGCCGCGGCGATCGCGCCGAGCTTCAGGCATTCGTCCAGCTCGCGGCCCTGCGCCACGCCGGCGAGGAAGCCCGCGGCAAACAGGTCGCCCGCGCCGGTCGTGTCGACCAGTTCGCGGATCGGCTCGGCGCGCATGCGGGCACGGTGGCCGCCCTCGACTGCGATCGCACCCTTCTCCGAGCGCGTCACGACGAGCGTCGGGACATAGGGCGCGACCTCGTCGACCGCTTCGTCGAAGTCGCCCTTGTCGGCCAGCTCGACGATTTCCTTCTCGTTGGCGAACAAGATGTCGATCTTGCCGTCCTCGATCAGGCGCAGGAAGTCGCCGCGGTGGCGCGAGATGCAGAAGCTGTCGGAGAGCGTGAAGGCGACCTTGCGGCCCGCCTCGCGCGCTGCGTCCATCGCCTTTTCCATCGCTTCCTTGGCGTGCGGCAGGTCCCACAGATAGCCTTCGAGATAGGTGATCCCGGCGTCCGCAATCGCCGCCGGGTCGATGGCTTCGGGCGCGAGCTGGTTGGCGGCGCCGAGGAAGGTGTTCATCGTGCGCTGCGCATCGGGGGTGACGAGGATCAGGCAGCGCGCGGTCGCGCCGACGTCGCTGCGCGCTTCGGTGAGGAAGTCGACGCCCGCCGCCTCGATGTCGTGGCGATAGATGTTGCCCAGCTGGTCGTCGGCGACCTGCCCGATATAGGCGCAGCTGACCCCCAGCGCGGCGATGCCTGCGGCGGTATTGCCCGCCGATCCGCCCGACACTTCGCGCCCCGGGTTCATCAGGTCGTAGAGCCGCTCGGCCTCGTCCTCGTCGATTAGGCGCATGGAGCCTTTGTCGAGACCCTGTTCCTCGAGGAATTCGTCGGTCGCGTCGGCGATCACGTCGACGATGGCGTTGCCGATGCAGAGAACGTCATACTTGGCGGTCATAGATACGGTTTCCTGAAAACTGTTCGCGCCGCCCCTATGCGCCGCCTTGGCTCTTGGCAAGTTCGCGCGATGCGTTATAGTTAAATAATACAGTTGCTTGAACAGGGGATCGTCATGAAATTGTTCGCGTTTGCCGCTACCGCCCTCCTCGCCTCGCCCGCCGCCGCGCAGGAGCCCGAAATCCTCGACCTGCGCCAGTATGACGAACGGCTCGCGGTCGAGCCGACGCAGCTGCTCAGCCTGGGCACCGCGCACCTGTCGGGGTGGAGCGAGTTCGTCGACCGGCCGCAGCTCGACGCGGCGCTCGATCCGCTGCTTGACCGACTCGAGGCCTGGGCGCCCGACACGATCATGATCGAAAATATCTCGGGCGCGAATTGCGACCATCTCGAACGCTATGGCGTCTTCTATGCGGGCGCTGCCGACACTTATTGCCGCGATGTGGGCGATGCGGGCGAGTTTACCGGCCTGTCGCGGGTCGAAGCCAATATCGCGATGCTCGAAACGCTGATGAAGGGCGGCCCCGAAGACACGCCCCAGGCGCGCCGCGCGCTCGCCGCCACGATGCTCGCCGCGGGCGAGCATTATAGCGCACTGGTCCAGTGGCTGCGGCTGCCCGAGGCCGAGCGCGCCGCAGGCGAAGAGCTGAGCGAGGCGATGGTCGGGCGGCTCGACAAGCTCTCGACCAGCCTCAACGAAAGCGCTTCGATCGCGGTGCCGCTGGCGGTGCGGCTGGGTCACGAACGCGTCTGGCCGGTCGACGACCACAGCGCCGACCAGCTCTACCTGCGCAATGCCGAAATCTTCGGCAAGCGGATGCGCGAGATCTGGTCGTCGGGCGACACCAGCGCGCGCGAGAAATATATGGCGCTGACCGAGAAGGTGAAGGCGGACCGCGACATCGTCTCCTTCCTGCGCGAGATGAACTCGCTCGAGGCGCAGGACATGACCATCAACAACGATTTCGCCAAGGGGCTTGCCGACGACCAGCCCGAGGGCGTGGGGCAGGACTATGCCAATTGGTGGCAGGTGCGGAACATGCGCATGGTCGCCAATATCGTCGCCGCCGCGGCGATGAACCGGTCGCAGCGCTCGCTCGCCATCGTCGGGGCCAGCCACAAGGCCTATTACGACAATTATCTCGACACGATGCACCATATCGAGCTGGTCGACACGGTCGACTTCCTCGCCCCGTAAGCGCCAGTCCGAGTCCTGCATGCGCCGGATCGAGCTTGCCTCGGACGGCGGTGCGGGGCATCGCTAGCCCATGCGTTTCCTCGCCCTTGCCCTGCCCCTGCTGCTCGCCGCCTGTGCCTCGGGAGAGCGCCAGCCGGCCGCGCGCAGCGCCCCGCCGCCCGAACCGCCGCAGGTCCAGCAGGGCGGGTTGCTGATCGGCTTTACCGCGACCCAGCTGGCGCAATTGTTCGGAACGCCCGACCTGCGCATCGTCGAGGGTGACGGGATCAAGCAGCAATATCGCGGCCCCTGCATCCTCGATGCTTATCTCTACCCGCCGGTGCGCGGGCGCGAGCCGGTGGTGATGCATGTCGATGCGCGTGGCCCGAGCGGCAACGACGTACCGCGCGAGGATTGCGCCGCGGTCCTGCAGCAGCTCAGGTAGCCAGCCTTTCGCGCAAGCGCGACATCGCCCAGCGCGCGGCGTCGGCGACCACCGGATCGGGGTCGGCAAGGTGCGGTTCGACATGCGCGATCATCGACTTCTCCCCGCTATTGCCCGCCGCGATTAGGCAATTGCGCACCATCCGGTCGCGCCCGATCCGCTTGATGGGCGAGCCGGCGAACAGCGCGCGAAAGCCCGCATCGTCGAGCGCGAGCAGGTCGGCAATGCTGGGCGCGGCCAGTTCGGCACGCGGATGGAACTGCTTGTTGGCCTGCGCCGCGTCGGCAAAGCTGTTCCACGGGCACACGGCGAGACAGTCGTCGCAGCCATAGATGTGGTTGCCGAGCTGTTCGCGATATTCCTCGGGGATCGGTCCGTGATGCTCGATCGTGAGGTAGGAAATGCATTTGCGCGCATCGATCCGCCCCGGCCCGGTGATCGCGCCCGTGGGGCAGGCATCGATGCAGGCGGTGCAGCTGCCGCAATGCTCGCTGGCAGGCGCGTCGGGTTCGAGCGCGAGGTCGGTATAGATCACGCCGAGGAACAGCCAGCTCCCGTGCGTGCGGTTCAGGAGATTGGTGTGCTTGCCCTGCCAGCCGACGCCCGCTGCCGCCGAGAGCGGCTTTTCCATCACCGGCGCGGTGTCGACGAAGACCTTGAGCTCGCACCCGGTCTCCTCGACCAGCCAGCGCGCCATCGCCTTGAGCTTCTTCTTGACCACCTTGTGATAGTCGGCGCCTTGCGCATAGACGCTGATCCGCCCCTTGGTCGGCCGATCCGCCAGCCGCATCGGGTCCTGCGCCGGGGCATAGCTCATCCCCAACGCGATCACGCTTTTCGTTTCCGGCCAGAGCGATTTGGGGCGCGCGCGCTGCTCCTTGCGCTCCTCCATCCAGCCCATTTCGCCGTGACGCCCCTCGGACAGCCATTCGGCCAGCCCGTCGGCGGCTTGCGGCGCGGCATCGGCGTCGGCAATGCCCCAGGCGCAGAAGCCCAGCTCTTCCGCCTTGGCGCCGATCGCCGATTTGAGACTTGCCACCATACCTGTGGCCTCTAACACTAAACGGCATGGAGAACAGTCAATACGCGGCCGAAGCCCGCGACATGGTCAAGCGCTTCGACGGCAAGCTCGCGGTCGACGGCGTCAGCTTTTCGGTTCCCAGGGGTTCGATCTTCGGCTTTCTCGGCCCCAACGGCGCGGGCAAGACCACCAGCCTTCGCATGCTGCTGGGTATTATCGACCCCGACGAGGGCAGCCGCACGCTGCTGGGCGCCGACCAGCCGCTGACCGTCGCGCATGACGTCGGCTATCTCCCCGAAGAGCGCGGCCTCTACCCCGCCATGCCCGCCAAGGAGGCGATCGCCTTCATGGGCGCGCTGCGCGGCCTGCCGCTCAAGGAAGGGCGCGCGCGGGCAGTCGACCTGCTCGAAAATGCGGGGCTGGGCGAATGGACCGACAAGCCGATCCGCTCGCTGTCGAAGGGGATGGCGCAGACGGTGCAGCTGCTCGGCACGATCGTTCACGGTCCCAAATTGCTGATCCTCGACGAGCCCTTTTCGGGGCTCGATGCCATCAACCAGGGCAAGCTGGAAGACATGATTCGCGCGCAGGCAGAGAAAGGCACGACGGTCATCTTCTCGACCCACGTCATCGCGCATGCCGAGCGCCTGTGCGAACAGGTGGCGATCATCGCCAAGGGCAAGATCGCCTTTGCCGGCGCGGTCGCCGAGGCGCGAGCGCGGCTCCGCCCCATCGTCAACCTACGAACCCGCGCCGACGAGGGCGCGTGGAAAGAGGCACTGCCCGCCGACGCGAAGAAGGTCGGGCACGAATATCATTTCGAATTGCCCGCGAGCGGTCCCGAACCGCTGCTGAAGGCGCTGATCGACGGCGGTGCGGGGATCGAGACACTCTCGATCGAGCGCCCGGGCCTGCATGACGCCTTTGTCGCTATCGCGGGCGAAGCCGCGGCGGCCGAGATGGAGGAAGGCAATTGACCCGCGCCGAACGTCTGCGCTGGACGTTGCGCTCGGCCTATACGGTCGGACGCCGCGACTTCATGGCGACAGTGATGAGCAAGGTGTTCCTGCTCTTCCTCCTCGCCCCGCTCTTCCCGCTTGCCGTCGGCCTCGCCTCGGGCAGCATGGGCGAACGGCTGGTCGAAAGCAGCGGACCGCCCAAGGTCGCGGTGGTTGCCGACGAAGAGAGCTTCGCCGCGCTCGAGGCGGCGCGCGAGCGACTGGGCCTCCTGGCCGGTGACCGTCCCTTCGTCGAGTTGGTGCGCTACGACGCGGCGGCCGACCCCGCGGCGCAGCGCGAGGCGCTGCTGGCGGCCGAGGACGACCCCGTCGTCGGCGTGCTCGAAGGCGGGCTGGAATCGCCCCATTATTATGGCGCGACCGAGGAAGACGGGCGTGTCGCGCGCACACTGGCGACCTTCGTCGAGACTGCGCGCCACAGCCTTGCGCAGGCGCCGCCCGAGCCCGCGCCCTTCCAGTTCACCTCGACCGAGCAGAGCGGCGGCACCACCTCCAAGATCCGCGAGCTGATGGGGCTTGGCGGGCAGATGGTGATCTTCGTGCTCGTCCTGCTGCTCGCCGGCATGATCATGAGCCAGATGCTCGAGGAAAAAGGCAACAAGGTGATCGAGGTGCTTGCGAGCTCGATTCCCGTCGATGCAATCTTCCTCGGCAAATTGTTCGCCATGCTCGCCATCTCGCTGGTCGGGATCACCGTCTGGATCGGGGCGGGGATCGTCGGCATCTCGCTCTGGCTCGACGAGGGGTTGGCGGGCCTGCCGCCACCGCCCGCGGTCGGCTGGACCGCCTTTGTCGTCCTGCTCGTCGTCTATTTCGCGATGAATTACCTCCTCATCGGCGCGGCCTTCCTCGGCATCGGGGCGCAGGCCTCGACCGTGCGCGAGGTGCAGACACTGTCGATGCCGATTTCGATGGGACAGATCATCCTGCTGTTCGCGGCGCAGGCGATGATCGGCGCGCCCACCAGCACCGAGGCGATCGCGGCGGCGGTCTTCCCGTTGACCAGCCCGCTGGCGATGATCGCGTTCGCGACCCAGCGCCCCGAAATCTGGCCGCACCTCGCCGCGATCGCGTGGCAGGGGTTGTGGGTCGTGCTGATCCTCAAGCTCGCGGCGCGTTTCTTCCGGCGCAGCGTGATGAAATCGGGCCGCCCCTTCCGCTGGCCGTGGCAGAAGAAGGAAACGGCGCCCGTTTGAGCCAGAAGCATCACGCCTCCTCGGTTCTCGAAGCCGCCTTCGTCATCGCCCGCCGCGACTATTCGGCGACGGTGCTGTCGAAGACCTTCCTCTTCTTCCTGATCGGGCCGATCTTCCCGCTGCTGCTGGGCATCGTGTTCGGGAGCATCGGCAGCCAGATCGCGCAGTCGGGGCAGACCCCGACCATCGCGGTGATCGGCAGCGAGAGCGAATTCGCATTGCTCCAAACCGCACGCGACCGCGCCGAGCCGTTCCTGTCCAACCAGGGGCTGACGCGCATCATCCACCGCCCGCCCGAGGACGATCGAGAAGAGCAGCGCCAGCGACTGCTCGCGGGCGACGATCCGCCGGTCGTCGCGGTGCTCGACGGCGGGCTCGACACGCCGACGCTCTACGGCTCGGTCAACGTCAACACGCTGCCCGTGCGGCACATGGCGGGTTATCTGGAAAGCGCGCGGCAGTTGCGCGCCAACGCGCCGCCCGAGGCTGCCGAGTTGCAGCTCGTGTCGACCCAGCGGGTCAAGGGCGCGACCAACAACAACCGGATCAAGATCGCGCAGGCGGGGCAGTTCGGACTGTTCTTCATCACGCTGCTGCTCGCCACGATGCTGCTGTCGCAAATGCTCGAGGAGAAGGGCAACAAGGTCATCGAGGTGTTGGCGAGCGCGGTGCCGGTCGACGGTATCTTCATGGGCAAGTTGTTCGCCATGCTGGCGGTGTCGCTGACCGGCATCGTCATCTGGCTGGGCGGGTCGATCGGGCTGTTCTTCGCGCTGTCGAACGAGGGAATGGACGCGCTGCCGCCACCGCCCGCGGTCGGCTGGCCGGCTTTCTTCGCCTTCCTGCTGATCTATTTCGCGATGGGCTATTTGCTGATCGGCGCGGCATTTCTCGGCATCGGCGCGCAGGCCTCGACCCCGCGACAGGTGCAGGTCATGTCGATGCCGGTGACCATGCTCCAGGTCATGCTGCTGTTCGCGGCGATGCAGGGGGTGGGCGATCCCTATGGTAGCGAGGCGATCTGGACCGCCATCTTCCCGCTGACCAGCCCGCTCGCGATGATCGCACGCGCCGCGCAGGTAAGCGACATCTGGCCCCACGTCGCGGCGATCGCGTGGCAGGCGCTGTGGATCGCGATCATCCTCAAAGTCGCCGCCCGCGCCTTCCGCAAGAGCGTGCTCAAGACGCGGACGCCCTGGCGCTGGCCGTGGTCGCGGGGGAAGGCCTAAGCTACTCGCTCGGTGCGGGGCCGATCTGTGCCCAAAGTTCGATCTTGATGCCGTCGGGGTCGAGGATCCAGGCGAACTTGCCGTAGGGTTCGTCCTGGCGGCCCAGGATTTCCACGCCCTTTTCCTCCAGCTCTTTCTGGAAGGCATCGAGGTCGTCGACCCGGAAGTTGATCATGAAGCCGCGCGTGCCGGGGTCGAAATAGGTGACGTCGTCGGCGAAGCTCGACAGGAGCGAGAAGGGGTCGTCCTGGGGCTCGTCGCTCCAGCGGAAGACGGGGCCGTATTGGCCGCTCAGCCCGAGCACGTCCTTATACCATTTGGTCGCCGCCTCGACGTCCTTGCGCTTGACGAACACGCCGCCCAGTCCCGTGATCCCTGCCATATCGCTTTCCCTCTGATGGTCGCGCTGCCATAGCTCAAAGCGATGAGCCGCACCAACCCCGTCGCCCCACCGCCCGTCGACACGCGCGCCATCTGGGCGATTGCGATCCCCGCCATGCTGACCAATGTCGCCACCGCGCTGATCGGGCTGGGCGACATGTGGATCGTGGGACGGCTGGGCGACGCGCCGACGCAGGGCGCGGTCGATATCGGCGCGCGTCTGTTCGCGCTGCTGTTCGTCACGATGAATTTCCTCAAGACCGGCACCACCGGGCTCGTCGCGCAGGACGGAATGCGATCGGGGGTCGAGGCGCAGGCGCAGACGCTCGCGCGCGGGTTGGTCGTCGGGCTCGCGATCGCAGCGACGCTGATCGTGCTCAAACCCGTGCTCATGCCCTTCCTGCTCGCCATGCTGGGGGCGGAGGGCGAGGTGCTTGCCGCCGCGCGCGTCTATGCCGAGATCCGCTACTGGTCCGCGCCCGGCGTGATGGCCAACCTGGCACTGGTCGGCTTCCTCGTCGGCACGCGCCGGGTGAAGGCCGCGCTCACTATCGAGGTCGGCTACAACATCCTCAACGTCGCGCTCGGCTACTGGCTCGCCATCACACAGGGAATGGGGATCGCGGGCATCGGCTGGTCCAGCTTCATTGCCGAATATGCCAAGCTCGCGGTGGTGCTCGCCTTCGTCCTCGCCA
The DNA here is from genome assembly GCF_019264355.1 of Sphingomicrobium clamense. Taxonomy (NCBI): domain Bacteria; kingdom Pseudomonadati; phylum Pseudomonadota; class Alphaproteobacteria; order Sphingomonadales; family Sphingomicrobiaceae; genus Sphingomicrobium; species Sphingomicrobium clamense. The sequence continues at coordinate 56,591 of NZ_JAHVAH010000001.1, forward strand.
CGCCCGCCGGACGCCCCTTGCTCGCCGCGCTCAAGCGCCGCGCCACGGTGCGCTGGGCGAATTTGCGCCCCTTCCTTTCGGTCAATCGCGACCTGTTCCTGCGCACGCTGATCCTCATCACCTCGCTCGCCGCGCTGACGCGGCTGGGTGCGGAGCGCGGGGCGGTCGTGCTGGCGGCCAACGGCATCCTATTCCAGCTCTTCACGCTCCAGGCGCTGTTGCTCGACGGGTTCGAAAATGCCGCGCAGGTGCTCAACGGAGAGCGCAAGGGCGCCGCCGACCGCGTCGGCTTCCTGCGCGTGACGGGCGCGATCATGAAGCGCGGCTTCATCGCAGCAACCCTGCTCTCGATCGCCAGCCTGCTGGTCCTCGCGCCCGTCATCTGGAGCTTTGCCGCCACCGAGGAAGTCGCCGCGACCGCCTTCACCTTCGCGCCGTGGCTGGTCTTCCTGCCCTTCGCGGGCGTCGCCAGCTTCATCTTCGACGGGGTGTTCGTGGGCGCCAGCTGGACGCGCGCGCTGCTGCTCTCGATGCTCGGCGCGGCACTCCTCCTCGCCCTGTCGCTGTGGCTCACCTGGCCGCTGGGCAATAACGGGCTGTGGATCAGCTTCGCGCTGTTCCTCGCCGCGCGCGCCGCGATCCAGTGGGCGATGCTCCCCCGCCTCGCCGCGCGCATCGACGAGGACCCGGCCTTGCAAAGCGGAACCGCCTGACGCAGCCTCCGCCCGTCGACTATAGGAAGTTGCCTTGCGTCTCACCGTTCTCGCCGCTGCCCTGACAGGCCTCACGGTCGCAACGCCGGCCGCGGCAGCGCCTCCTGACAACGTCGAGCAGCAGCCCGGCCTCGACCTCTTCGATATCCGGACGAGCGAATGGGTCTCGCTCCACTTTTTCGCGTTTCACGCCGCGCGAGCGATGGAGGGTGGCGACTATGGGTATACGGCAGTTCCGCTGCGCCCCGAGGACGCCGCGCTACTGGAAAACCCGACCATCGCGGCCGAGTTCGCGCCCCTCGCCGAGGCCTATGCTCCACTATTAAAAGGACGCCTGTTTCGCGGCGGGCTTTTCAGCGTCGTCAAGGCGTTGACCGATCCCGATGCGATCGATCCCGAAATCCGCGCGCCCTTCGACGCCTTCATGCCGACCTATCGCCGCTATTTCTGGGCCCGCCATCGCGCGTTCGCGGAGTTGGCGAAGGCCGACCTCGAGGCCAAGTTGGCGGCTCATGGCCCTGCCTTGCTCGCCGCCACCGCAGCGGAACTCGATGCGACATGGGGTGATTCCGGCTATGTCGCCTACCTCTCGCCCTACGTGAACTGGGCAGGTGCCTTTTCGAACGACAACATGCTGTTCTTCAGCGCCACCGACGAGAATTACAGCCGCCACCGGCTCGAGATGTTCGTCCACGAGACCGCCCATGGCAGCCCGATCGGCGACACGATCGACCCCGCGGCAGAGGCGGCGCTGGCCGCGGCTGGTCTCGAGAACGACCGCTTCTGGCACTATCTGTTATTCTACGCGACGGGACGCGCCGCCAAGCGCGTGCTCGGCGACGACTATGCCACCTATATCGAGACGACCGGCCTACGCACCCACCGGGGCTCCAAGCCGTGGTACGACGCGCTCGAGGCCGTCTGGGACGAGCATGACACGCTCGAAGAGCGCGCGATTGCGGCAGCCGCGATGGTCGCGGCGCAGCAGGATCAGTGAACGAAGCGCGCCACCACGTCGCGATAGGAGCGGCTGACTTTCACCTCGGCGCCTGAATCGAGCACCAGGAAACATTCGCCATTGGTGTGCGGCTTGACCTGTTTGACCTGGTCGAGATTGACGATGGTCGAGCGATGGACGCGCTGGAAGCGGCGCGGGTCGAGACGCTTTTCGAGGTCCTTCATCGTCTCGCGCAGGATCAGCGTATTGTCGCCGGTCTGGATGCACATATAGTCGCCTGCGGCATCGATCCGCTCGATGTCCTCGACATCGACGCGGAAGATCTGGCCCTGGTCGCGGATATTGATGACCTGCTCGTAGCGGCTGGCGGCGGGACGGTCGTTGCCGTCGGCCACGCTCTCGGCGACTTCGGGGGCATGTTCCTCGAGCGCGCTTTGCAGCTTCTCCGCCTTGCGGCTGGCGCCCTTTTCGGCAAGCCGTTCGCGTACGCGGTCGAGGGTGGCTGCTAGCCGGTCCTCGTCGACCGGTTTCATCAGGTAATCGACCGCCTTGGCCTCGAACGCCTTGAGCGCATGCTCGCTATAGGCGGTGACGAAGACGAACAAAGGCGGCTCGACCTCCATCAGCCCGGAAATCACCGAAAATCCGTCAAACCCCGGCATCTGGATGTCGAGGAAGACGAGGTCGGGCTTGTGCGTCTTGACCGCGCGGATCGCCTCGCGGCCATTATTGGCGGTGGCGACGACCTCGACGTCGTCATGGGCGTCGAGACGCAGCTGCAGGCCCTGCGTGGCGAGCGGTTCGTCGTCGACGAGAATGGTGCGGATGGTCATGTGTTCGTGTCTTCCGTTTCGTAGGGTATTTCGAGGATAACGCTGAAACCCCCTTTATCGTTCTGTTTGGTGCGAAAACCGTGTGCCGGCCCATAGGCCTGCGCCAGTCGATCCTTGATGTTGACCAGCCCGACGCCGGTCGAATGGGTGGTGCCGTGGCCGCCCCCGCTGCCCGGCCCGCTGTCGGCGACCTCGATCCGCACGGCCTGCCCCTCCCGGCGCGCGGTGACCCAGATGTCGGCGCCTTCCTCCGACGGGGTCACGGCATATTTGATCGCATTTTCCATCAACGGCTGGAGCAGGAGCGAGGGAAGGCGCGCATTGACCGTGTCGGCGTCGATCCGGAAATGCGGGCGCAGCCGCTCCTCGAACCGCATCTTCTCGATGTCGAGATAGAGCTTCAACGTCTCGACTTCCTTGGCCAGCGGGACCTTTGCGGTCGGCTCGTTGACCAGCGTGTAGCGCAGGAAGCTGCTGAGCCGCGCGAGCATCGCATTGGCGCGCTCGACCTGCTTCAGGAGCACCAGCGTCGAGATGCTGTTCAGCGTGTTGAACAGGAAGTGCGGATTGAGCTGGTATCGCAGCATCGCCAGCTGTGCCGCCGAGGCCTGGCTTTCCAGCTTGGACCGCTGGTCGATCTGTTCCTCCAGCAGCAGATAATAGTTGATACCGTAATAGAGCGCCGACCAGGCCGCCAGCAGCGTGAAGTCGAGGCTGATCGCGGCGAGGTAGAGCACCGGATTGGGCTCGACATTGGGATTGACGAAGGTCGCGAGGCTCCACGTCTCGATGAAGGAAAAGGTCAGCGCCGCGACCAGCACGGTGACGAGCGTGGCGACCGCGGTCACCCCGACCTTCATCACGATCAGCCGGCGATAGAGCGAGGCCATCAAAAGGGTGATCGAATAGCCGGTGGCGGTCAGCAGCAGGCAATGGACGACGAACATCGCGCCCATCGAGTTGGCGATGCCCGACAAAGAGCGCAGCAGGAAAAAGCCCGACCAGCCCAATGACTGGAGCAGCCAGAAGGCGCGATTCTTGTCGGCGAAGAAGGGCTCGTCGAGCCCGACGCCCTCGAGGATCGGCGCGGGCTTGCCGCCCTTCTGTTCGTCGACCTGGCGCACGAGCTTGGCGGGCGCTTCGCTGGGCACGGCCTCCCCGGGCTTCAGGCTGGAGACAGGTTCGCTGGCGATGATGGCCTTCCTTTCACGATCCAACATAGTGTCGCGCACGCGCCGCGCATAGTGGTGGCGCACGGCGCACCGGGACGCTAGGGATCGGCGACGAAACGAATTGCCGTGGCGACGGGTTGTCATCCTGTCGCTCCCGGCCGTGAATGGAGAAGTACACTTGTCCCTGTCCCGCACGCTGTTCGCCGCTTTCGCCCTGCTTTCGGTCGCCGGCTGTCGCTCCGGCGAAGACGCCAAGCCCGAGCCGGCGCCGACCGGAGAGATTGCGCCGATCCTCGATCGCGAGGATGCGCAGGACATTCACAGCTTTGCCCAGCCGCTCGAGGCGCGCGTCTATCACATCGCGCTCGACCTCGACGTCGACCTCGATGCCAAGCAGGTCGCGGGCAAGGCGACGCTATCGATCGACGCCAAGGACGAAGCGGAAGAAATCGTGCTCGATACGCGCGGGCTGCGGCTGGAAAAGATTACCGACGGCACGGGCAAGGCATTGGACTACGAAGTGGGCGAGGAAGGACCCGACAATGTCGGCGCGCCGCTCACGGTGCAGATCGGCGACGCGCGGACCGTGGTCGTGCACTACGCCTCGGCGGAAAATGCCAGCGCGCTCCAGTTCCTGACCCCCGAACAGACGTCGGGCAAGGAGCATCCGTTCCTGTTCAGCCAGGGCCAGGCGATCGAGAATCGCAGCTGGATCCCGACGCAGGACAGCCCGGGCATCCGCCAGACCTGGGAAGCCAATATCCGCGTGCCCAACCCGCTTGTCGCGGTGATGAGTGCGCCGAGTTCGGGCGATCCCATTCCCGATGGCGAAACGCATACCGTCTATCGCTTCGAAATGGACAAGTCGGTGCCGCCCTACCTGATCGCGCTGGCGGTCGGTGATCTCGAATTCAAGCCGCTCGGCATCAAGACCGGCGTGTGGGCCGAGCCCGAGATGATCGAGGAAGCCGCCGCCGAGCTGGCCGATACCGAGAAGATGGTGACCGCGTCGGAAGAACTGTTCGGACCCTATCGTTGGGGCCGCTACGACATGCTCGTCCTGCCGCCCGCCTTCCCGTTCGGCGGCATGGAAAACCCGGTCATGACCTTCCTGACGCCCAGCTTCATCGCCGGCGACAAGTCGCTGGTCAGCCTGATCGCGCACGAACTGGCGCATAGCTGGTCGGGCAACCTCACGACCAACGCGACCTGGGCCGACTTCTGGCTCAACGAGGGCATGACCGTGTGGGCCGAACAGCGCATCATCGAGGCGGTCTACGGCACCGAACGCTACGAGCAGGACGTCCAGCTGTCGCTCGACGCGATGAACGAGGAGGTCGAAGGGCTCGAGCGCAAAGATGACAGTGCGCTAGCGATCGACCTCACCGGTCGTCACCCGGATGACGGGCTGACCGGCATTCCCTACGACAAGGGCAGCGCCTTCCTGCGCACGATCGAGAACGAGGTCGGGCGCGAGCGGTTCGACGAGTTCATGAAGGGCTGGTTCGACCGCCATGCGTTCAAGCCGGTGACCTCGGGCATGTTCTACGAGGAGCTGGTCGAATATCTGTTCGATGGCGACGAGGAAAAGGCCGCCGAGCTCAAGGTCCGCGAATGGATCTACGAGCCCGGCATCCCCGACAATATCGCGCTCGGCAATGCCGAGGCGTTCGCCGAAGTCGATGCCGCGGTCGAGGCCTTCGACGAGGGCGGCGCGCCCGATGCCGACGCCTGGAACGACTTCAACACCAACGAAAAGCTGCGCTTCCTCGCCGCGATCGACAGCGATGATCTGTCCGACGCGCGGCTCAAGGCGATGGACGAGGCGTTCGGGCTGACCGACACCGGCAATAACGAGGTGCTGTTCCTGTGGCTCAAGGCCGCGGTCGCCAACCGGTATGACCCGGCGGTTCCGCGTCTCGAGCAGTTCCTGACCGACATCGGCCGCCGCAAGTTCGTGCGCCCGCTGTTCGTCGCGCTAGCGGAGGATGAAGAGTGGGGCCTGCCGATCGCGCGCGAGCTCTATCCCAAGGTCCGGCCGCTCTATCACCCGATTACCAGCCGCGACCTCGATGAAATGGGGCTTTTGCCGGAAGCGGATTAGTCCGAATTTCGCATCAGTCTTAACCTGGTCGTAACGCTCTTTCGCTAGGTCTTTCTGCGATAAATGGCATGCAGAGGGCCAAAAAGGCGAAATGTATCAGGCACCTGACCGTTACAAGCGCATGATTTCGGCACGCACCCCCGACGGTGCGGATGTCGGCGTTGCCAGCGCGAAAGAGGATAAAGGCAGCTCGCCCCTCAAGGACGGGCAGCTGATCTCGCGCGCCCAGCTCGCCCCCTTCTTCGCCATCGCCAACATCGTCGCCGCCCTGCTCGTGCCGGTCGTGCTGCACAGCAAGATCGACAGCTTCCTCCTGCTCGGCTGGATCGGCACCGTCGCCGCCGTAAATATCGGCGCGATGATGCTGGCCCGCAAGCAGGCGATCACCAATATCGGTCGCTCGGGCAAGCCCGTGCCCCCCTGGGCGCTGATGGGCGAAGTCGTCATCCGCGCGGCCGTCTGGCTTTCGCTCCCGATTTATGTCTTCGAGGGGCTGTCGGGCGGCGAGCAGATCGTGCTCGCCTCGGTCGTTGCCGGGCTCGGCATTGGCGGGCTCGGCCTCGTCATCATCCCGCGCGCAGCGACCGTCTGGCTGACCGCCTTCACCGTCTCGCTCAGCTATTGCCTGCTGATGCTCGGCAAGCAGGTGCCGTTCGAATTCCTGCTCACAACCGCATTCACGCTCGCGGTCGTCATCTTCGGGGTCACCACCCTGTCGAAATGGTCGTTCGGCCAGCTCAAGACCAACGCCGACGTCGGCTCGGCCAGCGAGAGCGCCGGCCTGCTGCTCCAGGAATATGAAAAGCGCGGCGTGGGTTGGCTGTGGCAGACCGACGACGAGCATCGCGTCACCTATCTCTCCAGCCGTATGGCCGCCCTGCTCGGTCGCCCGACCAGTGGCATCCTCGGCCATACCCTTCCCTCGCTCCTGTCGGCGTCGAAGGAATTGAACGCGACGCTGGAGGCCGCGCAGCAGTTCAACAATCTCGAACTCGAAGTCGATTGCGGCGAGCGCGGCAAGCGCTGGGTATCGATGGCGGGCGACCCGATCATCGATCCCGCCGGACGCTTCGTCGGTTTCCGCGGCGTGGGCTCGGATATCACCGACGTGCGCAACACGCAGGAGCGCCTGACCCACCTCGCCAACATGGACGTGCTTTCGGGCCTGCCCAATCGTGGCCGCGTCCGCCAGTTGCTCGGCGAGGCGCTGCGCGAGGCGACGACTTCGAACGTGCCCTGCGCGATCATGTTTCTCGACCTCGACGGCTTCAAGCCGGTCAACGATACGTTCGGCCACCCCAAGGGCGATGCCGTGCTCCAAGCGGTGGCCAAGCGCCTCGTCCAGGAAGTCGGCGATGGCGGCCATGTCGGTCGCATGGGCGGCGACGAATTCGCAATCATCGTCAATGACGGCCAGTCGCGCCGCAATGTCGAGGCGCTCGCCGACCGCATCATCCGCTCGATCGCCGAGCCTTACATGATCGACCAGATCGAGATCCGCATCGGCGTCTCGATCGGCTGCGCCTTCGGGCCCATCGACGGCGCGACCGTCGACGACCTCATCCTCAAGGCCGACCTTGCGCTCTACGAAGCCAAGGGTGCGGGCCGCGGGGTCGCCAAATATTTCTCGAGCGAGCTGCAGAGCGAGCAGGAGGACAAGGTCCGCCTCGAAAACGACCTGCGCGCCGCGATCGCCAGCAAGCAGTTCCACCTGATGTACCAGCCGCTCGTCGCGGCAAAGGATCAGCGCCTCGTCGGTTTCGAAGCGCTGATCCGTTGGGAGCATCCCGAGCGCGGCTTCGTACCCCCGCCCGTCTTCATCGCCATGGCCGAGGAAATGGGCCTGATGATGGAACTGGGCCAGTGGGTCATCGAGGAAGCCTGCCGCACGCTCGCGCACTGGCCCGAACCGATCACGGTTGCGGTTAATGTCAGCCCCAAGCAGATTGTCATGCCTGCCCTGCCCAACCTCGTCAGCCAGGCGCTGGCGCGTCACAAGGTGCCGGGCAACCGCCTCGAACTCGAAGTGACCGAAGGCGTGTTCCTGGGCGACAACAGTGCCACGCTCGACACGATGAAGCGCCTGCGCCAGCTCGGCATCGGCATCGCGCTCGACGATTTCGGCACCGGCTACAGCTCGATCGGCTATCTCAACAAGGCGGTTTTCCACAAGCTGAAGATCGACGGCAGCTTCGTTCGCGAGGCCAGCACGCGCGAAGAGAATGTCGCGATCATCAAGTCGATCGTGCAGCTGGCGAAGTCGTTCCGCATGAACGTGACTGCCGAAGGCGTCGAGACTGCCGAGGATTTCGAGCGCATGCGCGATCTGGGCGTCGACACCATCCAGGGCTATCTCTTCGGCCGGCCGCTCAGCTACGAACGCGCGACCAACATGGTCGCCAGCTTTGCCGCCCGCAAGCGCGCCTGACCCGCGGGCTTAGTCCGCTTCCACCAGATTCCTGAGCGCATCGACGAGCGCGTCGCCCCGGAACGGCTTGGCCAACAACTTGGCATCGGGTGCGGACGCGCGAATGGCATCGGTTTCGCTATAGCCGGACACGAACAGAATGGGCTGACCGGGCGTCTCCTCGAGCATCTGGCGAGCGACCTCGGCACCGGTCAGCCCCGGCATGATGTAATCGAGCACTACGAGATCGGGATGCTCCTCCGCGAACCACTCGAGCGCATCGCGCCCGTCGGCAGCTTCATGCACCACGAACCCCTCGTCCCTGAGGGTCTCGACCATGAAGGTGCGAACAGCGTCGTCGTCGTCCACGACGAGGACGGAACGATCGTCGCGGCGACCCTTGGCGATCGCGTCATTAGGCCGGCTGTCATCGGCTAGGACATCTTCTTCGGCGCACCGTAGCAGCAAGGTCACGGTGGTGCCCTTGCCGGGCGTACTTTCGATCCGCGCGGTTCCGCCCGACTGGCGCGCCATGCCATAGACCATCGACAGCCCGAGCCCGGTCCCTTTCCCGACATCCTTGGTCGTGAAGAAGGGCTCGAAGACGCGGGCGCGCACGTCCTCGTCCATACCCGACCCGGTATCCTGCACCGAGAGTTCGAGATAGTCGCCGGGCTCGACCTCCGGATCTTCTTCGATTTCTATCTTGTGCAACCCGAAGCAGAGGCAGCCCCCGTCGGGCATCGCATCGCGCGCGTTTACCGCGAGGTTGAGCAATGCCACTTCTAGCTGGGTCGGATCGGCCATGGCCGGGCAGACGTCTTCGTCGATGAAGAAGCGCTTCTCGATCCCCGGGCCGAGAACATTTCGCAACAAGGGGCGGGCCTGCTCGATCAACTGTGCGATGTTGCTCGGGCGCACCTCAAGCTTTTGCGCGCGGCTGAAGGCGAGCAGCTGGCCGGTGAGCCGCGCCCCGCGTTCTGCGGCAGCGAGAGCATTGGTCGCATAGGCAGCGGTTTTTGCGTCCTCGACGCGCCGGTTGATCATATCGAGGCCGCCGACCACGACCGTCAGCAAATTGTTGAAGTCGTGCGCGATGCCGCCGGTCAGTTGGCCGAGCGCCTCCATCTTCTGCGCCTGGCGGAGCTGCTCCTGCGCGATCTTCAATTCGCTGAGGTCGCGAGCATCGATGATCAGGAATTCGGGTTCACCATTCTTGCCCAGGACCGGTCGCACCGAGACAAGGTGCACGCCATGCTCGCCGCCCTGGACGACGTCGATTTCGACCGCGCCTTCCTTACCGGCCTGTGCGCCTTCGACGATGACTCGAAGCGCCTGCTGGCTTTCCGGGATCGACGAGATGAAGGGCACCTCAAGCACCGGGCGCCCCGCCACGTCCTCCATGGTGACGCCCAACTTCTTGAGAATCTTTTGGTTCATCTCGATGATGCGCGCATCGAGGTCGAGCAGTGCGGCCATCTCCATGCTTTCGAACACGGCCCTGAAGCGCGCGTCCTGATGCTCCATGGCCGTGCGATGATCGGTGATGTCCTCGACGATCATGACGAGCCCGATGACGTCGCCATCACTATCGAGGTGCGGGCGATAGGTTGCCTTCGTGTAGCAGCGGCCGCGGGTGGGATGCTGGAACTCGGCGGGGAGGACCACTTCCTCTCCCGAGAGGGCGCGCTCGATCGACGAGCGCCGCAGGGCATAGGCTTCGGCGCTCATGACTTCATCGATGCGCTTGCCGAGGATTTCGGACCGCGGACGTTCGAACCAGTTGGCGAGCGTCTTGTTGAGGAAGAGATATTTCTGATCGCAACCGCAATAGGCGACCATCACCGGAAGCGTGTCGGCAATCGCCAGCAATGCCGAGAATTCGAAATCGGGTGCAGCCTCGCGGGGCGCGCCGGGCACGCCTTGAAAGAGCTCACCGCCTAGAGACGGCGACTCGCGATCCCCCCAGTTCGCCATGACCTCATTAATGCAAAGAATCGCGCCCGAGTCACGCACCTGTGGATAAGTCGGCTTTCCGACAAAGCCCAGTTTGCCGCCACTACTGGTGTCGAACTGACAGAGATCTCGAATTTTCCGTGGCGGACGCTGGGCGGGAAGCGACCCCCACATCCCTCGATTCGGCTAAGCCTAACGCGAGTAGCGCACCAGCAAACGGTGGCCGTCGACCAGCCGCAACTCGTCGACGATTCGGCCCCGCTTTTCGATCGCCGCGCGGAAATCCTCTTCGGTATAATCGTCGAAAATATCCTCGCGCATCGCCAGCAGTGTCTTGACCATATTGTCCTGCTTGTCGGGGAACTCGATGATCCCGTCAGGCGCCATGTCCATCAGCCAGCCCACCACCTCGTCGAGCGGCACGTTGCGGCCGATGGCGATGTGGTGAACGACCGCCAACGCGACCATCGCGTCGCCCCGCACGCGACGGGCAAACCCCTCACGCTCGCGCTCCGCCCAGCCCTGATCGGGCGACGGGTTGGCGGCGTCGAGCCAGATCGGCGTGAAGGCGAGCTTTTCCTGTTCGGCTCGGCTCACCGCGAGGTTCAGCGCATTATGGTCGAAGTCGAAGCCGATGACGCGGCTCGCGCCTGCCTCGAGCGCGGCCACCGAATAGTCGCCGCTATTGCAGCCGATATCGAAGGTCAGGCCCTTGGTATCGGCGGCGAGCTTGCCGATGAAGTCAGCCTTCTGCTGCTGTTCGTCCGAGGAATAGCTGGTATTGTCGGCATATTCGCCCCAGACGCTTTCGCCCCCGGGCGGCTGCAAGCCTTCGATATAGGCTTTCAGTCCTTCGAGGATCGCGACGAAACGTGCCTTGGGCAGCTTCGCCTTCTCCTTGGCGGCGCGCGCTTCGGCGGGCGTCGTCGCAAGCCGCTTTTTCTGGAGCGCGGCGAGGCCGACGACATGAGCGAGCACGACCGGCGACCATTTGGCTTTCCACGGCAGCATCTTGGCGAGGTCTTCGGGCGCAATGCCTTCGAGGGCGCCGCGCATCCAATGGTTGGGCGCGATGCCGACCTTGTCCCATAGGAGGAGCGGGCCGAGGAACTGGCTGACGAACTGGTAGTGGCCGACCCATGCCTCGCCTTCTTCATAGGGCTGGATCGACAGATGGTCGATGAAGCGCGGGGTCACGCCATCGAACTGGATGTTGTAGGCGGTCGCATCGGACAGGGTGAAGCCGTCCTTCAAAGCCTCGAGATGCACGCGAAGCTGCGTGATCGCTGCCTTCTTCCAGAGTGCGAATGGCCATTCGTAGGGATGCGAGATAAAGGGCAGCGTGGGATGTTCGAGCCAATAGGCGACATCGTCACAGGCGAGCGCTGCGGGGGCCTCGACTTCCTTGAGCCCGACCAGCAGGCCCTTCTTGACCAGCCGGCCGTAGAGCCCGGCATCGCGCGCGGCCTCATAGGCCGCGGCGGCGGCGCCTTTGGTTACTGAACGAAGGATGCGCCCTTCGTGGCGATACACCTGCCCTGCCCGGTCACGGAATGAACCGGCCACGCGCCCCCCGTCAGTCATGCTTGGAATTCCTTACTTGGTCTCGGCTTCAGGTTCGGCCTCGAGCGTTTCGTCGATCTCTAGCTCGGGCTGCTTGATGCCGAACAGGCCCTTCACCCAGCCGATCGCGCGACGCGAATAGAGGCCCCAGGCCGCGAAGAAGCCGATGATCGCCTGCAGTGCGATGCTTGCAGTGGCGCCATCGAGATAGGCATGCGCCGGGGCGGTCATCGAAATCAGGATCGCCACCGCAGCGGCCTTACGCAAAATGGTCATGGTCGAATTGTCCCCATTGGTTGACTGTCGCTCTTCCTGCTAGCGGCCAATTCTTAGCAATTTGATAACCACGAACTCACTGCCAGTCCAATGCGATCGGCGCGAATGTCCGTCCGTCCGGGTCGGGTGGTTCCAGCAAGGTCGGCGGAACGCCTTCGGGTTCGTGCGGCACTTGCGCCTGTCCGGCGTCGGTTCCTTCCAAGAGCTCGGCAAGGCTTGCCGGCCCTTTCATTCGCCCAGGAGCGGGCGTCTGGAGCTTCACCGCGAACAAGGTGGAGCCCGCGTGGAGCCATTGCGCCTCGCTGCCCTGGTCCATGCCCCAACGCGCCATTTCCCTACCCAGGCGCGAGCCATGGTCGCCATTGACGATCATCACATAATTGCCGCCCGAAGCCGCGTCGGCCGCATCCGCCACCCGACCGATCAGGCCGGTGACACAGCGCACCTGTGCGACATAGGCGGCGGCGCGCGTTTCCTCGGACGAAGATTGCCACGCCGTCTGCCATCCCGTCACCGGTGTCGTCTTGCAGTCCTCATCGTGGCTGTAGGGGAAGTGCGGGGCCAGCACATGTGCGACAATCGCATCACCCGGCCCCTTATCCTTCACGACGTCGGCAACGCGTTCCAGCTCGTGCACCGAATTGATCGTGTTGGCCTCCCCGCGATGCTTGAGCGGCGCATGCACCGAAATTTCGCCGGTCAGGAAGTTCCCGTCGATGATATTCTCGATCACGCCCGAATAGACCAGCGCCAGCACCAGCTGCCGACCGATATGGATAAAGATCAGGCGCGCGCGGTCACCGGTCGAAACCTCCGCTTCGCGTATCCCTTGCAAATTCTCGCGCCAGTAGGTGCGGCACGACTGCACCTCGTTCCCCTCGCATAGATCGACGAATGACGACTGCACCACATCGATGTCATAGCCGGCCGCGCGCAGGTCGGAGAACCAGCGGGTCGCGCCGGTCACCCCGCCGACATCGCTATTGCCGAAGGACTCGCCGAGCTCCCCATAGTTGAGGAACATCGGGATCGACGTCACCGAGTGATAATATTGCGTATGCGCATCGTCGTAGACGGTGAAGCCATGCTCCATCAGCGATGCGGCCATCGCCTCGCCCTCGCCTTCATGCCCCGGCATCGCGTCAAGCCCGCGCACGCCCTCGAACTCGTCGAGGATCAGGTGGACGAGCAGCGGTGGCTCCTCAGCCACCTCCACGGGCGCCAGCTCCCGCTCCACCGTCTCGATCCGCTCCGCATCCTGCCCGAGCCCGAGCAGGCTGGTCATCCCGATCACCGCGAACGCGACCGTCACCAGCCGGAAAAAATCGACCCCCATGCGATAGGTGAACAGCAGCCCCGCGACCCCGGCCACGAACGGCCAGTCGATCGACGCCATGTTCCAGTCCGCCAGCAGCAGCGCCAGGAACCCGCCCAACGCCACCTTGATCGAGAAGCGCACGTCGGCCAGCACGATTGCAAACAGCAGCGCGCAGGCCATCAGGATGACCCACACGATCCCGACTTCGGGCACCAGGATCGGATAGGAATGGAACAGCAGGATGTTGAGCAGGCTGGCCGTCAGCCCAACCCCCATCGCGCCCAGGCCCCAGATGAACCATTCGCGCTTGCTACCCCGATCACGACCAGGCGCACGCCGCGCCGTCTCCCCCGACTTACTCATGCAAACGAGCATGGCGCGAGCGTGCGAGGGTAGCAAGCGCGAATGAGCACCGAGGCGAAGGAATAACGAGCGAAGCGAGGTTTCCTTCGTCCGAGAGAGGCGTTCCCGCGTCGGCCAGCGGGTCGCGAAGACTCGCGCTGCTTCGGCGACGCTATCGCGTCGGCGGCGCTACACTCGGGCGCTTAGCCTTCATCACCCATTTTCAGGGCAGCGATAAAGGCTTCCTGCGGGATCGAGACGTTGCCGTACTCCCGCATCTTGGCCTTCCCCTTCTTCTGCTTCTCGAGCAGCTTGCGCTTACGCGTCGCGTCGCCGCCGTAGCACTTGGCGGTCACGTCCTTGCGCATCGCGCTGATCGTTTCGCGCGCGATGATCTTGCCGCCGATGGCGGCCTGGATCGGGATTTTGAAGATTTACCCTGCGCCAGCAGTCCGGGGGACTGATGCGCGGGTGAACCTGGGGATCAGCTCTCGTCGCCCATCTTTAGGGCGGCGATGAATGCTTCTTGCGGGATACTGACGTTCCCATACTCACGCATCTTAGCTTTGCCTTTTTTCTGCTTCTCTAGAAGCTTGCGCTTCCGGGTAGCGTCGCCACCGTAGCACTTGGCAGTAACGTCTTTCCGCATCGCCGAGATAGTTTCTCTCGCAATAATTTTCCCACCGATCGCCGCCTGAATGGGAATCTTGAACAAGTGGCGTGGAATCAGCTCTTTTAGCCGCTCGCACATGCCGCGGCCGCGTTCTTCGGCGGTGCCGCGGTGGACGATCATGGAGAGCGCGTCGACCGCTTCCTCGTTGACCAGGATGCTCATCTTGACGAGGTCGCCCTCGCGATAGCCGATCTGTTCATAGTCGAAGCTGGCATAGCCCTTCGAAATCGACTTCAGCCGGTCGTAGAAATCGAACACCACTTCGTTGAGCGGCAATTCGTAGACCACCTGCGCACGCCCGCCGACGTAGGTCAGCTCCTTCTGGATCCCGCGCCGGTCCTGGCACAGTTTCAGGATACCGCCGAGATATTCGTCGGGGGTGTAGATCGTCGCCTTGATCCACGGCTCCTCGATGAAGTTGATCCGGTTGACGTCGGGCATGTCGGCCGGATTGTGCAGCTCCAGCACCATCGCATCCTCATTCTTGGTATGCGACAGGTCCATGCGGTACACCACGCTCGGCGCGGTGGTGATCAGGTCGAGGTCATATTCGCGCGTCAGACGCTCCTGGATGATCTCGAGGTGCAAGAGGCCGAGGAAGCCGCAGCGGAAGCCGAAGCCCAGCGCCGCGCTCGTCTCCATCTCGAAGCTGAACGAGGCATCGTTGAGGCGTAGCTTGTAGAGGCTTTCGCGGAGCTTCTCGAAGTCCGCCGCGTCGACCGGGAACAGGCCGCAGAAGACCACCGGCTGCACTTCCTTGAAGCCCGGGAGCGCCTTTTCGGTCGGGTTCTTGACCGTCGTGATCGTGTCGCCGACCGCGGTCTGCGCGACTTCCTTGATCTGCGCGGTGATGAAGCCGATCTCGCCCGGGCCCAGTTCGGGCAGCTCGACCCGCTTAGGGGTAAAGCAGCCGACGCGGTCGATGAGGTGCTCGCTGCCCGCGTTCATGAACTTGATCTGCTGGCCCTTCTTGATCACCCCGTCCTGCACGCGGACGAGGATTACGACGCCCAGATACGGGTCGTACCAGCTGTCGACGAGCATCGCCTTCAAGGGCTTGTCGCGGTCGCCCGTGGGGGCGGGGATCTTGTCGACGATCGCTTGCAGGATGTCTTCGATGCCGATGCCCGTCTTCGCGCTCGCTTCAACCGCGTCCGCGCTGTCCAGCCCGATGACTTCCTCGATCTCCAACTTCACGCGATCGGGTTCGGCCGCGGGCAGGTCGATCTTGTTGATCACCGGCACGATCTCATGGTCATGCTCGATCGACTGGTAGACATTGGCCAGCGTCTGCGCCTCGACCCCCTGCGCCGCATCGACCACCAACAGCGCGCCCTCGCACGCCGCGAGGCTCCGGCTGACTTCGTAGGCGAAATCGACGTGGCCGGGCGTGTCCATCAGGTTGAGCTCATACGTCACCCCGTCCGCCGCCTGCCAATTCAGCCGCACCGTCTGCGACTTGATCGTGATCCCGCGTTCCTTCTCGATATCCATGTTATCAAGGACTTGCTCACGCATCTCGCGCTGCGTCAGCCCGCCGGTTTGCTGGATCAACCGGTCGGCAAGCGTCGACTTCCCGTGGTCGATGTGCGCGATGATACTGAAATTACGGATCTTTTTAAGGTCGGTCATAGGATTTCGTGTCGCTGAGTTTGGGGGCGCAGCTAGCAGGGATTGCGGGCGCTGTCAGCAACTCTCGGAACCCGATGCGCGCGCCCTTCGTCTTTTGACGAAACAGGGAAAGGTTTTGCCTCATGTCGAAGGCCACACAACTCGAAACATGGACCCGCGTCGGCTTTTTCGCGCGCGGTCTGATTTACATCCTGCTGGGCTATGTCGCGATCAGTGCCGCGGCGCCCGACAGCACATCCGACCTGTTCAAGTCGGTCGAAGACCTGCCGGGCGGTACCATCATGCTCGCCATCATCACGTTGGGCGCGATCGGATATGGATTGTGGAAGATCCTCGATGCGGTCCAAAATCTCGAAGGCTTCGACGACGATGCCAAGGGCAAGGCCAAGCGCTTCTTCTACGTCGTCGGCGGTGTCGGCTATTTCGTGCTCGCCTACCTCGCGGGCAAGACGCTGCTGGGTTCGGGCGGATCGGGCCAGGGCACCGAACAGGCCGCCGCGGCCTCGCCCGACATCCTGCTCTATCTCGTGGGTGCCGGGATCGGAATTGCCGGACTCTACCAAATCAAGAAGGGCGTCACTCGTGAATTTCTAAACGGGCTCAAGGATGCACCGCCGCTGGTCGAATATTGGGGCATGCTGGGTCATGTCGCACGCGGGATCGTGTTCATTGTATCGGGCTGGGCGGTGATCCAAGCGACGGGCAATAGCGGCGCCGCCAAGGGCCTCGCGGGCGCGCTCGCAAGCCTGAAAGGCATGGGCACGATCTTTACCATCCTGTGCATCGGCCTGATCCTGTTCGGGCTGTTCAGCCTGGTCGAAGCGAAATATCGCACCGTGCCCAACGAAGATCTGCGCCCGGGCCACTAGGCTTCCACGAACGTCACGCTTCATTCGACAAGCGGCGCCGGCGGCCTTGCCATCGGCGCCGCTTCCTTTCACTGTCACGCGCGACAGCATGCAAAGGAGTATTTCACGTGACCCGTCTCTCCACATTCACCCTTCTCGCCGCCACCACGGCGCTGGTCGCCACGCCGACCTTCGCGCAGGACAATGGCTCGGCAATCGACAGCCTGGTAGAACAGGTCGCGATCCCGCACGAAACCTTCAAGCTCGACAATGGTCTGACCGTCATCGTCCATGAAGACCGCAAAGCCCCGATCGTCGCGGTGTCGATGTGGTATAATGTCGGGTCGAAGGACGAGCCCAAGGGTAAGACCGGCTTCGCCCACCTGTTCGAACACTTGATGTTCAACGGTTCGGAAAACCTGCCGGGCGACTATTTCGAATATACCGAGCAGATCGGCGCGACGAGCGTCAACGGCACGACCTGGTTCGACCGCACCAACTATTTCCAGAACGTTCCGACCGGCGCGCTCGAACGCGCTTTGTTCATGGAAAGCGACCGCATGGGCTACCTGCTTGGTGCGGTGAC
This sequence comes from Sphingomicrobium clamense, assembly GCF_019264355.1. Lineage (NCBI taxonomy): Bacteria > Pseudomonadati > Pseudomonadota > Alphaproteobacteria > Sphingomonadales > Sphingomicrobiaceae > Sphingomicrobium > Sphingomicrobium clamense. Next base: position 73,972 of record NZ_JAHVAH010000001.1, read on the forward strand.
GCAGGAAAAGCTCACCAACCAGATCGGCGTCGTGCAGAATGAAAAGCGCTCGGGCGACAACCAGCCGGGCGGCCTCGTCAGCTATGAAAAGCTCGAAGCACTCTTCCCCGAAGGTCACCCCTATCGTCACTCGACGATCGGCTCGATGGCCGACCTCAGCTCGGCGACGATGGGCGATGTCCAGCAGTGGTTCATCGACAAATACGGTCCCAACAATGCGATCCTGGTGCTCGCCGGTGACATGAACGCCGCCGAGGCCCGTCCGCTGGTCGAGAAATATTTCGGTGCGATCCCCGCCGGTCCGGTCAACACGCCGGCAGCAGCCGACGTCCCGACGCTCGAAGAACCCAAGCGGATCGTGATGAAGGACCGCGTCGCCACGACGCAGGTCCGCAAGTATTGGGCCGTCGGCGGCCTTCGCGACGAGGACAAGGAAGCGCTGCAGGTTGCCAGCCAGATCCTTGGCGGGCTCGCCAGCTCGCGCTTCGACGAGAAGATGGTTCGCGGCGACGAGGTCGCGGTGCGCGCATGGACCAGTTACCAGCCGTTCCACCGCGTCGGCGAGTTCAGCATGACGGCCGAGGTGAAGCCTGGCGAAGACCCCAACAAGGTCGAGACCATGATGGGCTCGATTCTTGCCGACTTCGTCATCAACGGCCCGACCGAAGACGAGATCGAGCGCGCGGTGACGAGCATCGTCGCTGGCCAGGTCCGCGGGCTCGAGCGGGTGGGTGGTTTCTCCGGCAAGGCGAATACGCTCGCCGAAGGCCTGCTCTACGAAGACAATAGCGATGCCTATGCCGAAGCGCTGGCCGACTATGCCGCGCTGACGCCCGAGGACGTGCGCGCCGCGGCCGCCAAGTGGCTGGTGCGTCCGCCACTGACCATCTCGCTGGTCCCGGGCGAGCGCCCGCCTTACGTGGAGCCGCCTGCGGACGGTCCGGCCGAAGGTCTCGCAGCCAAGGAATATGAACCGACGCCTCGTGAAATCCCGCCGATCGGCGAGACCGAAGCGCTCGACTTCCCCGATGTTACGCACACCACGCTGTCGAACGGGATCGAACTCCATTACGCACAGCGCGACGCGGTGCCCCTGACGGTGATCTCGATGCAGTTCGATGCGGGTCGCGCATCGGATGCGCTCGACAAGCGCGGGCTTGCCTCGATGGCGACGACGCTACTGTCTGAAGGCGCTGGCGGCATGGACGCGCAGGCGATTGCCGAAGAGAAAGAGCGTCTTGGTGCGCAAATTTCGATCGGCAGCTCGCTCGACGACACGTCGATGACGATCAATGCACTGTCGGCGAACCTCGCCGGCACGCTCGACCTCGCAGCCAAGTTCCTCAAGGAGCCGACCTTTGCCGAGGCCGATATCAACCGCGTGCGCGCCCAGCGTCTCGCGGCGATCGCGCAGGCCAAGAACAACCCCAACTTCCTGATGGCGAAGACGCGCCAGATGGTGATGTTCCCCGCGGACCATCCCTATTCGGCCGATCCGTTGGGTGACGAAACGGCGATCAGCGGCTTTACCCGTGACGACATGATGGCGTTCACCAACGCCTACCTGCGTCCCGAGAATGCCGAAATCTTCGTCGTGTCGGATCTTCCGCTCGAAGAAGTGAAGGCTGCGCTCGAGGCCGAGTTTAGCGACTGGACCGGGTCGGGCCCCGTGGGCACCAAGGTCTTCCCCGACACGCCACTGACCAACCCGCAGCGCGACGTCATCGTCGTCAGCCGCCCGGACAGCCCGCAGTCGGTGATCGGCATGCTGCAGTTCGTGCCGGTCGACCCGATGGACGACCTGGCGGTCATCAACGCGGCCAACGAAGCGCTCGGCGGCAACTTCCTCGCGCGTCTCAACATGGACCTGCGTGAGACGAAGGGCTGGTCCTATGGCGTCCGTGGCGCGATCCAGCGGACTGATGAAACAGTCGGCTACATCGTTAACGCACCGGTGCAGACAGACAAGACCGCCGAATCGATCAAGGCGCTGGACTACCAAATTCGTAACTTCCTCGAGGATGAGGGCGTGAAGCCCGAAGAGCTGAGCCGTATCCAGGCGGCCAACATCTCGGCGCTGCCGGGCCAGTTCGAGACCTCGGCAGCAGTGCTCGGCGCGATGGTGCAGAATGACGAGCTGGGCCGTCCGGACGACTATTACGAGAAGCTCTCGGAAGTCTATGCGGCGCAAACGCAGGAAAGCCTCGACAAGGCGCTGCGGGACATTCTCGATCCCGACGCCTTCACTTACATCGTCGTGGGTGATGTCGACGAGGTCATCCCGCAGCTGGAAGAAGCGGGCCTGACCTACGAGGTGCTGGAGCAATAGCTCCAGCCCTTTTGGCTGAAGCGAAATCGGGGCGCGTTATCCCAGCCTGGTAACGTGCCCCATTTTGCGTCCGGGGCGCGCTTCGCGCTTGCCGTAGACATGGAGATGCGCGCCCGGCTCTGCGAGCAGTTCGGGCCAGCTTTCGATCTCGTTGCCGATGAGATTGTTCATCGTCACGCGCGGCGCGGCGAGCGAGCTGTCGCCCAGCGGCAGGCCGGCGAGGCAGCGGATATGCTGTTCGAACTGCGAGGTGATCGCGCCCTCGATGGTCCAGTGGCCGCTATTGTGGACGCGCGGCGCGATTTCATTGACCAGCGGGCCTTCTTCGGTGGCGAAGAACTCGACCGCCATGACGCCGACATGGCCCATCGCCTCGGCAAGACGGCAGGAGAGCGTCACCGCTTCCTCGGTCTGCGCATCGACGGGGCTGCCCGCGGGCACTTCCGAACGACGCAAGATGCCGCCGTCGTGAATGTTACGGGGACAGTTCCAGACCTTCATATCGCCATCCCGGCCGCGCGCGACGAGCACCGAGAATTCGGCATCGAAAGCGACTGCGGCTTCGGCGATGGCGGGCTCGCGCCCGATCGCATCCCAGGCTTCGACCAGCTGGTCGGGCTCGCGCACCCATGCCTGGCCCTTGCCGTCATAGCCGAGCCGGCGGCTCTTGAGGACCAAGGGCAAGCCGATGGCCTCGGCCGCGGATTCGAGATCGTCGACAGTGTCGATCGTCTGCCAGCGGGCGCAGCGCCCGCCCTGGTCCTCGACGAATTGTTTTTCGTTCGCGCGGTCCTGCGCGATGGCGAGCGAACGCGTGCTGGGGTGGAGTTTCTCACCCATCGCCTCGAGCGGCCCGGCGGGTACATTCTCGAATTCGAAAGTCACGACGTCGCATTGCGCCGCGAATGCGGCAAGCGCGTCGGAATTCTCGTAGGCAGCGCAGACGTAGAGGTTGGACGGGCCGGCCGCGGGCGGGTCGGCGTCGGGCGCATAGACGTGGACGCGATAGCCGAGCTGGCTGGCGGACTGGGCGAGCATGCGGCCGAGCTGGCCGCCGCCGACGATGCCGATGGTCCCGCCGGGGGCGAGGGTCATTGGGGAGTCTCCGCGATTGCGTCGGTTTGCTTGGCCCTGAAAGCGTCGAGGCGGTGGCCGAGTTCCGTATCGTAGGGCGCGAGCATGGCGGCGGCGAGCAAGGCGGCATTCTTCGCCCCAGCCTGTCCGATGGCGAGCGTGCCAACAGGGATGCCCGCGGGCATCTGGACGATGGAAAGCAGGCTGTCGAGGCCCGACAGCGCCTTGGACTGGACGGGAACGCCAAGCACCGGAAGCGGGGTCATCGAGGCAGCCATGCCGGGCAAGTGCGCGGCGCCGCCTGCGCCCGCGATGATGACCTTGAGGCCGCGATCCTTCGCGCCCGTGGCATAATCGTAAAGGCGTTGCGGCGTGCGATGCGCGCTGACGATCTTCGCTTCATGGGCAATGCCGAGCTCGTCGAGCAGCTCGGCGGCGTGGCGCATGGTGTCCCAGTCGGACTGGCTTCCCATGATGATGCCGACGGTGGCGGTCATTGGCTCCCCTTCTTGGCCGCTAAGCGAGCCGTTTAGGCGAAGTGGGGCATGCTTGGCAACGAAGGCTTAGGCGAGATAGTCGCGGCTGATTTCGGTGAGGTCGTCGGTGAGCTCGTAGAGGATCGGCTTGCCGGTCGGGATTTCGAGCCCGACAATGTCTTCATCCGAGATGCCCGAAAGATGCTTGATCAAGGCGCGCAGCGAGTTGCCGTGGGCCGAGATCATGACCGTCTCGCCCGAGCGCAGGGCCGGCGCGATGGCGCGCTCCCAATAAGGCAGCACGCGCTCGATCGTGTCCTTGAGGCTCTCGGTCATCGGCACGTGGACGTTGGCGTAGCGCGGATCGCCGGCGAGCTGGAATTCGCTGTCGGCCTCGAGCGGGGGCGGCGGGATGTCGAAGCTGCGGCGCCAGATCTTGACCTGCTGCTCGCCGACCTTGTCCATCATCTCCTGCTTGTTGAGCCCGGTGAGCCCGCCATAGTGACGCTCGTTCAGGTGCCAGTCCTTTTCGACCGGCAGCCAGAGCATGTCCATTTCATGCAGCGCGAGGTGGAGCGTGCGGATGGCGCGGGTGAGGACACTGGTGAAGCAGCGCGTGGGATAAAGGCCCGCCGATCGGATCGCACGGCCGCCCGCGCGCGCTTCCTCGACGCCTTTGTCGCTAAGGTCGACGTCCCACCAGCCGGTGAAGCGGTTTTCGAGGTTCCACTGCGATTGGCCGTGGCGGACGAGGATCAGCTTGGGCATGGGCGTTACGCTTTCTTGGCCTTGCGGGCTTCGAGATCGGGCAGCATGGCGTGGAGCGCGTCCATGCAGCTGTAGGCGAGATATTTGCAGCGCTCGGTCGACCAGCCGTAGATCGGGTCGGGCAGGTCGAAATTGTCCTTGAAGGGCATTTCGAGCGTCATCGACACGGCGCCGTAGCGCTCGGCGAGCTGGGTGGTCGACATGGAGAGGTTGGCCTCGCCGGGCTTGGCGACTTCATAGCCCTTTTCGCGCTGGAAATCGGGCGAGAGGCCCTCGAGGATCACGCCGAACTTGTCGAACAGGCCGCCTTGCTCCTCATTCCACGAGGGGATGCCCTCGAAGCCGGCGAGGAAGTTGGCGGGGATGGCTTCGTCGCCATGGACGTCCATCGCGAAATCGACGCCGGTATCGTCCATCGTATTGCGCACGTGGAAGACTTCGGGCTCGGTCGCTTCGGCGGGATCGTGCCAGACACGGTTGAGGTTCACGCCTGTCGCATTGGTGCGCAGGTGACCGCGGCGCGACCCGTCGGGGTTCATGTTGGGGATGACGTGGAAGGTGCAGCGCTGGCGCAGGCTGCGCGAGACCGGGTCGTCGGGGTCGGTGAGCTTTTCCAGCGCGCCTTCCATCCACCACTCGGCCATGCTCTCGCCCGGATGCTGGCGCGCATAGAGCCAGCAGGTGAGATCGCCCTCGCCGATAGTCAGGCAGTCAATGTCCTGTCCGTCCAGTGACTTACCGAGGCTCTGATATTCGACGCCCGGAAGCGCGGAGACGGTCGCGACGAGGTCGTGGTGACGCTCCATCGAATAGGGCACGTAATAAGCGAGCCAGATATTGTCGGTTTCGGGCACGAGGTTGATGGTGAGGACGCCGTCCTCGTAGCTGGTCGCATCGACGCGGACCCATTCGTCGCGATCGACGCTCATGCAGGCGCGATAGTCGGGCCAGCCGTCGACATAGGCCGCGCCGCCCGCATTGGTGATCTTGAGCGTGACCTCTCGCCCCTGCGCGCCGGCGAGACGGAAATAGAACCACTGGTAGAAGTCGGACTTATGGTCCTTTTCGATTTCCAGCTCGATCGTGTCGCCGGACATGCTGATGAGCCGGATGTTGCCGGCGTCGAAGGCGCTCGAAATGATCATGACGATATGGGTCCCTGTTGGCTGATCTCTGATTTCGGGGCGAGTGATAGTCGCGGGAAGGTTAAGAAGAAACCCCCCGCCGCTCGTCCATTGGTCGCAAGCGACTGGCAGGGCGCGAAGGGCACGGCTAAGGCAGTCCGCGACAACCAGTTCGGGAATCGAAATCCATGACCAAGACCCTGTTCGCGGCTCTCGCCGCCACGACGTTCCTCGCCACCCCTGCATTCGCCGCCGACCCGGGCAACACGTTCGGCGCCAGCGCCGCGCAGGTCGAAGCCGACGTCCGCTTTCTTGCCGACGACCTGCTCGAAGGGCGCGAGGCGGGCACGCGCGGCTATGACATTGCCGCGGCCTATGTCGCCTCGCGCTTCGCCGGGCTCGGCCTGACGCCTGCCGGCACCGATGGCGGCTGGTACCAGCAAATGACGCTGCGCACCGCGACGCTCGACGGCGAGCAGAGCCACGTCGCGCTGGTCCGTGACGGCGAACGCATCGAGCTTGGCGGCGACCTCGCCACGCCGCGCGCGAGCCTGGCGGCGACCGACGTGTCGATCGACGCGCCGATGGTATTCGTCGGCCATGGCCTCCACGCCCCCCAGATCGGGATCGATGCCTATGAAGGCGTCGATCTCGACGGCAAGATCGCCGTCTATGTCGACTTGATCCCGCAGGCCGTGACCCAGCCCGACCGCCGCGCGCATCTGTCGCAGGCGCGGGCCAAGATGGCGGCCGAGCGCGGTGCGGTTGGCGTGATTGCGATCAGTGCAAGCTCCGAAAATCGTGCGCTGCGCGCCTATAATTTCTTTAAGGACCGCCCCACCACCAGCTGGGTCGCATCGAACGGCCTTAATGGCGCGCTCGCCGCCGGACTCGACATGTCGATCCGCGTGTCGCCCGAGGGTGCCGCAGCGCTGTTCCACGGCGCCGACCTGTCGCTCGACGACGTGCTGACCTTGGCGCGCGGCAATGAGGAGCTACCGAGCTTTACCCTGCCTGGTCGCCTCGAAGCGCGCGCGGTGTCGACCCACGAGGACGTCCAGACGCCAAACGTGATGGGCATGATCCCCGGCGCCGATCCGGCGCAAGCGGACGAGTATGTCGTGATGGTCGCGCATCTCGACCATGTCGGCATCAACGAGAACGCGAAGCCCGGCGAAGATGCCATCTATAACGGTGCGCTCGACAATGCTGCGGGCGTCGCAACGATGCTCGAGGCGGCGCGGATGTTCGCCGAAACCGAAGGCGAGGCACGTCCCGATCGCTCGATGCTATTCATTGCGGTGACGGCTGAAGAAAAGGGGCTGCTTGGTGCCGAATATTTCGCTGCCGAGCCGACCGTGCCGATCGACAGCATCGTCGCCGATCTTAGCCTCGACATGCCAGTGCCGCTTTACGACTTCACCGACGTCGTGGCGTTCGGGTCGGAGCATAACACGATGGGCGACTATATTCGCCGCGCGGCGGAAACGATGGACATTACTCTGTCGCCCGACCCCATGCCCGAGCAGGCGATCTTCGTCCGTTCGGACCATTATGTCTTCGCGCAGTATGGCATACCCGCGGTGCTGCTGTTCACCGGCTATGCCAATGGCGGCGAGGAGATGTTCACCGACTTCTTCGCCAACCGGTATCACAAGCCCGGCGACGACCTGAACCAACCCTTCAACTGGGACGCACTTGCACGCTACGCTGCGCTCAACTTCCGCATCGCTTCGGAAATCGCGGAAGATGACGGTCGACCGCTGTGGTATGCTGGCAACTTCTACGGCGAGGCGTTCGATCCGGACGGGGAAAAGGCGCCGCAGCCCGAATAATCGGGTGCAATTTCTTGACTCTGGGCCCCACCGACCCTAGGTGGGCGCCCGGACTCGTAGAGATTCCCAACAGTTTTAACGATTTGCAGGCAAGGGTGACCGGCCATGAAAGTACGTAACTCGCTGAAATCGCTGAAGTCGCGCCATCGCGATTGCCGGGTCATCCGTCGTCGCGGTCGCACTTACGTGATCAACAAGACCAACCGTCGCTTCAAGGCGCGCCAGGGCTAACGCCTGAACGCTGCCAAGGCTTCGGCTTGAGAAAAGGGTCGCCTTCGCGGGCGGCCCTTTTTCTATTGGGCGAGGTGCTGCTCGAGCAGGACGAGCGCATCCTCGGCGCGGCCGAAATCGAAGAGACGGGAAAAGCGATAGACCTCGCACGTCCGGGCAAGGTCGAGGCAGCGCTCGAACCCCCAATCATCGCCGCCATGCCAGAGCGATGCGGCGGCCCAGCGATAGGCGTTGTCGACCACCAGCGCCCCCGCCTCGGCGCCTCGCACGCGATCGATCGCCGGCCCCGTTGCCGACTGTTCGAGCAAATAGATGCGTCGTAGCGGAAGGCGCTCTGGCGCGGCGGGATTGACTGAAAGCGGCATCTGATACTTGTCCGCGCGGGCGATGACCGGGTCGAGATCGGCCGCCGAGATACCCAAGTGATCGAGCGTTTCGCGCCATAGCTTGATTCTTGGCACGCCGCGATCGACCATCGGGGTGCCGCTTGCCCCATCGATTGCAAGCAGGTCGTCGCAAAACATGTCATAACCTCGCCGCTCGAGCATGGCGGCGAGCGTCGACTTGCCCGCGCCGCTGGGTCCGGCAAAGGCGGCGAGGCCCTTGCCATTGGGCAGGACCACGGCATTTGCGTGGAGCGCGAGGCGCCCGCGTTGAACCAGCAGCGTCCCCAGTACCTGCCCCGTCAGCCAGCCGGTGACGAGCCCCATATCGATGCCGCGAGGCGCGGTAATGTCGATGCGATTCCCTTCGGCCACCAGATAGCGAATCCCGTCGAGCTGCATGTCGAAGACGCGGTCGTCGCGAAGCGCATTCTCCCAATTGCCGAAGGCGACTTCGTCGGGGGCGTATTCGAAGGTGACCTGCGCGTCAGCCTTGCCCGGCGCCTCGGCAAGGCTGGGAATGGCGATCTGGCTGTCGATCGTGAGCCCGAAGACGCGGTAGGTCGGCATGGCTCACTTCTTGCGCGAACCGCCCTGCCCGCGCTAGCCCCTTGCGTCATGGCCGATCCGCTTCCCGACACACTCCTCCTCGTCCAGACCCGGCGCATGCCGACGGGCGAGATCGATGGCGAGCTGATGGCGCTCGACGCCGCCGCGGGCGACGTACTGGGGCTCGACGTTATCGGCACGCAGCTATGGGGACTTGCGAAAGAGCCGGTCACGCTCGGGGCGATGATCGACTGGGCCTTGCAGCACTACGACGTGGCGCGCGAAGCGGCCGAGACGGATATCCGCCGCTTCGTCGGCGACTTGCTCGACGCCGGCTTGCTCGAGCGGGCGCAATGATCCTCACGCCTCCGGCGGCACGCGTCTTTGCGGACCTTGCGAAGTGGGGAGGCGCGCGCCTGTGGGTGCTGTTCGGCCTCATGATCGTCGCGGGCCTGAGCGAAGTGGTGGGGATCCTCCTGCTCGTGCCGCTGGTGTCGGTCGCCGATGACAGCGTCGACTGGTGCGGCACGCTGGGCATCGCCGATCCGCTTGCCGGACTTTCGCCGACCGGTCGCTTGCTGGTCGTGGTCGCCGCCTTTGTCGGCGTGATGGCCTTGCGTGCGCTACTTTCAATGGCGCGCGAAAAGCGTCAGGCAGAGCTCGACCTTGGATATGAGCAGTCGCTCCGCTCGCGCTTGCTCCAAGGCGTGGTCGCACGCGGGTGGAGCCGTGGAGCGACGATGGGCGAATCTTCGCTCCAGACCCTGCTGATCGCGGAGACGACGCGCGCAAGCGCGGCCGCGCAGCCGGGGCTGGTGATCATCACGTCGGCGGCGCTGCTCGCGATCCAGGGTCTCGCCGCCCTTCTGATTTCGCCGAGATTGACGCTGGTCGCGGTGGGCGCCGTGGGCCTGTTGATGCTGGTGGGAATACCGCTGGCGCGATCGAGCCATCGCAAGGGGGCGGCGATCGGCGTTGCGCACGAGCAGAGCGGCGATCAGAGCGGGAAACTGATCCAGGGCCTGAAAACGGCGAGCGCGGAAGGGCGCACCGGTTCCTATCTTGCGAGGTGGCGGAAGAGCGATCACGCCCTGTTCGACGATCAACGCGCCGTCGCGATGCAGGCCGCGCGCATGCGCACGAGCCTCACCTTCCTCCTCGCCCTGTTTGCCGCGCTCCTGCTGCTCGTGGGACGGATTGCTTTCGACGTTCCGCTGGTGATCTTGTTGCCGCTGCTCGTGCTGCTGGCGAGGCTGGCGATTCCAGCGCGGCAGATCGTCAATGCCACGCAATCGATGGCTGCGTACGCGCCCGCCTTCGATCGGCTTGCTCCCCATATGTCCGCCTCTGCGGCGGAGGCGCCCGAGAACGGGTCGCCGGCGCCGCTACGCTGGACTCGGCTCAGCGCAGAGCGGCTGTCGTACCGGTCGAGCGAAGCGTTCGGGCTGGGGCCGGTCGATTTCGAGATTATGGCGGGCGAGCGGGTCGGGCTGACGGGCGCGACAGGGAGCGGCAAGACCAGCCTGATCGACTGTCTCGCGGGATTGCATCGCCCCGATGGCGGCAAGATCCTGATCGACGGGTCGCCGGTTGATCTGATCGCCAACCCGGGCTGGGCAGCGCAGCTTTCCTATGTCGGGCAAGGTGAGGCGCTCTACGGTGGCAGCCTGAGCGAATTGATGAATCTCGAAGCGTCGCCGACCGATGAAGGCGAGCGACGTCTCATCCTCGAAATTACCGGCGTCGAGCGGATCGCCGCCGGGTTATCGGACGGGCTTGACACCGCGCTCGGCCATCGCGCGAGCCTCTTGTCAGGCGGCGAGGCGGCGCGTGTGGCCATCGCGCGAGGCCTGCTTCGCCGACCTTCGCTTCTGATCCTGGACGAGGCGACCGCTGCGCTCGATGTCGAGAGCGAAGCGGACTTGTTCGCCGGAATGGGGCGCTTGTCCTGGCGGCCGGCCATTTTGATGGTGGCGCACCGACCGCAGTCGCTCGGCCACATGGACCGTGTCGCGACGATGGAAGCGGGTCGGCTTCGGTAGGGCGACCATCCGCTGGCGGCAGCAACGCGGGTAGACTTTGAGCTAACCGGAAGTTAAGCAAAACCACCTAGAAGCTTGTGTTTTCAGGAAGTTCAGCGTGACCAAGTTGCCGAATCAAGACCGACAGAATTGGACTGCGCCCAAGCTGCGCCGTCTTTCCGCCAAGAATGCCTTGATGCCGGGCGGCACGTCCGGCGAAGAAGGCGTCAGCGGGAAAAGGAGAACGTTCAGCTAGTTCGAGCCATGATGTGAGAACGCTGACCACGGATCTAAAAACCAATTGGCCTGTTGGCCAAGCATCCCCGTCCTGGGTTGACGGCGGACCGGCGAGTGTCGCGATCGACGGGAATATCGTCAATTATCGGGACGTGGCCCGAGCGATTGGCTTGAGGGGTGATGAGCCTCTCACGCTTATTCTATCTGAACTGATCTCCCGGCGCGGACTGTCAGGCCTCGGTCAACTTCGTGGCAGCTTTGCCGCGATGATTTGGGAAAACGAGAGGCTGACCCTAGTACGGGACCCAGCTGGCAGAAGACCTTTGTTTTACCGGATCGATGATGGCGGACTTCGTGTCGCCACCGAGCCCCTGCATTTGCATGTTGCTGGCCGTGGGATCCAGCATCGCTGGCTGGTGCGCAGACTGCTGCTGCTGCCAGAGCGCGATGACATCACCGCGTTCGGCGAGGTCAGAAGGGTGATGCCTGGAGAAGCGCTTTGCTTCGAGGCTCCGTCATGGCCTGCTTCGCGGACGCGGTGGGCGCCGCAATTTGAGAGCATCATTCACATGTCGACTGACGAAGCGGCGGATCGGGCGACCGCACTGCTCGACGTGGCCATCGCGCGCATCGGCGACGGAAGGGAACGGTTGGCCAGTCAGCTTTCATCGGGGCTCGACAGCGCAATCCTGCTTTCGCGGCTGACTGCGCACGACAATCTTAAAGTGGATTGGTACACCGCCTCACCGGGTGGACACTTGCCACCGGACCTGCCTGTCGACGACGAGTGGGAAGCTGCTCGGCAGCATGCGGCCGCATTGGATGCCGTCCCACGCCGGGTTAGCGGCCCTCCCAGCGGACTTAGCGATGGGGCGGCCTATTTCTCTCGATCGCACGCACCCATTCTTAACTATTGGAATTTGGGTTGGATGGAGAGCCTGGTTGAATCCGCAGCGGATGACGGCCATGACGTGATGATTGAAGGCCTTGTCGGGAACGAAACCTTGACCTTTGCCGGACACGGGCCGCTGGCAGCGCGCGCTGCAGGACGGCATTGGGTGCAGTTCGTATGGGAGGCCTTGAAATCGCGCGGAAAGGGTACCCGTACCGCGCTTCGGCGAGACCTGCCTGCACCTTGGCGTCAAATCCGATCACGGGCAGCACAAGACGAGTTCGTCGGATCGCTCTACCTAAACAGGAGTTCGGAAGCTCTCCAATCCTCGATGGCTGACGAGCGTCGCCTGGGGAAGGCACCGGAATCGGTCGATTCGATCGACGATCCGCGCGCTCGATATTTCGAACATTTGTTTCATCAGGACGATGCTCTTTACCGCCGCTATCTGCGCGGGAAGTACGGCGTCGAACTCCACGATCCATTCGCCGACCCCGATGTGATGGACTTCGCGTTTCGCCTGGCTCCGGAAGCCTTCGGAGCGAGCGGCAGTCGCGCTCTTGGTTTTGCGATGATCGACGATCGGATCGATCCGGTGTCGGTGCATGAAGGCGCGCGCGCCTCGCAAGGCGACCATTGGATCGTAGCAGCGCGGAGTGGTGTCGCTCTTGCGAGAGACATTCTGGAATGGGCCGCAAGCACCGACGGGATTGCGGATCTGGTCGACACCCAAAGACTAAAAAGAGAGGTCGACAGTCTCGCGAGCGGGCACTCAGGCGCCGAATTCTGCCCCGACCGATTCCGGAACGGTGCGCTGAGAACGTTGGGCACGCTCGCATTTGCTCGCTGGGTCGAAGAGGCCGCATGACCCGCCCGGGCCCGAAGATCCTGACCGAGACCCTGCTGGCGCTGACATGGGCGACCGCGCGGCTACGGCTGCAATCTTTCGAAAGTGTGATGGCGGCGCTGCCGGTCCGGAGCACGCCTGGCGGCGCGATCGCCAGCGATGACGCCGCACAACTTAGCCGTGCCTTCAAGGCGTGGGATCGCCGCCTGCCGTTTCGAACCAAATGTTTCGAGCAGGGCTTGGCGGCGATGGCGATCCTGCGCCGACGCGGACATGAAGCCACGCTCCACTATGGAGCGCGCGGGGCAGGAGACGCACTGGAGGCACATGTCTGGGTGACGTCGGGCGATGTGCCGGTCGTGGGCTGCGAGAATACTTCGGAATTTCGCGAATTGGCGCGATATCCGGCGGAATAGTGCACTTTCTCGCTTCATCGGCGGTTCAGTGACCGACGTGCATATTCTTGCGACTATGAAGACGAAGACTCTTTTCCTGCTCGGCGGCATGGCCGCGCTGGTCGCGCTGAGCGCGGGCCAGGCGAATGCGCAGGATCGGTCGAAGACGCCCAAGAATTGGGACTATGAGATCGTCGATGGCAAGCGCGTGCCCAAGGCCAAGCGTCAGGTGAACGACGACGGCAGCTGGCGCGAAGAGCGCCGCACCGGCGATTGCGTCGAAGTGAAAGAGCGTAGCGCGTCGGGCGAGATCAAGATCACCCGCACCTGCGACAACAAGCCCGACTAGCCGTCGGCACTATCCTCGAGAACGGTTTCTTCGCGCGTGTCGAGACGCGTGATTTCGCATGGCGGTAGGCCGGTCTCCACGACATCTTCGCAATAGCGCACCTGCGCCGTGTCGTCGGCGCCCATGAAGATCGCCCATTGGCGGCCGTCGTCACACATGGCCGTCCACTGGTCGAGGCTCTCATATTGCCCGACATAGCCTGAATATTCGACCCGCTGGCACGGCATGCCGACGCCGGTAATGGCGCGCTTGAGCGCGATGTTGCGATAGAGCGGCGACAGCTCGAACATCTTGTCCTGCTGCTCCGAACGCACCGTGATTTCGGCGTCGCCTTCGCTTTCGACCTTGCCGCAGGCGGCCAGCGCAGCGGCGGTGCAGCCCAGGATCAGTGCTTGGCGGACCATGGATTTTCCTCCTTGTCGTGCGGCGCGCGCTCTTCGCTTTCGATGAAACTGGCGAGCGTCGCCAGCGCCTCCCGGATCACAGGATCTTCGCTGGCCTCGGCCATGCGGCGCAATTCGCCGGGCGATCGCGGTTGAAACGGTTCCACATGAGGCCAATGCGTATTGGACATTTTGGTTGCGATTCCGGTCCTATTCGGAGCGAACGCTGACGTGGGCAGCGGCCTTTTCGGCCAATGCGCGCGCCTCCTCGGCGCTCCCTGCTCGTGCCAGAACCACGCCCATGCGGCGGCCCGGTCTTGTCGTGGGCTTGCCGAACAGGCGAACGTCCACCGGCGTGCCGGGACCGCCGCAAGCGAGCGCGTCTTCGATGCCTTCGAAGCTGAAGCTGTCGCTCTCCTCGCCGGCCAGGATCACCGAGGTCGCGGCCCCGCCGTCGACGGGCTGGATGGCAGGGATCGGCAGGCCCAGGATGGCGCGAAGGTGGAGCTCGAACTGGTTGGGCGACTGGCCGATCAGGGTCGCCATGCCCGTGTCGTGCGGGCGCGGCGAGAGTTCGGAGAAAATGGCACGCTTGCCCGCGATGAAGAACTCGACGCCGAAAATGCCATGGCCGCCCAAGGCGGTGACGACCTTGGCGGCCTGATCCTGCGCGGATTTGAGCGTTTCATCGGACAGAGCAGCGGGTTGCCAACTGGAGCGATAGTCGCCGCCTTCCTGCACGTGGCCGATGGGTTGGCAGAACAAGATTCCGCTTTGTGAAGAGACGGTTAGCAGGGTGATCTCGCTGTCGAAGCGGATGAACTCCTCGACGATCACGCGCGGGCGGTCGCCGCGCATATTGTCGACGGCATAAGTCCATGCGGCGCGCAGTTCGGCCTCGTCCTTCGCCATCGACTGGCCCTTGCCCGAACTGCTCATGACCGGCTTGACGATGCAGGGGTAGCCGGTGTGTGTGGCGGCAGCGACGGCTTCGTCCTCGCTTTCGGCGAAGCGATATCTGGACGTCTCGAGCCCGAGCTCTTCGGCGGCGAGGCTGCGGATATTGTCGCGGTTCATTGTCTGCTTTGCCGCGTTGGCGGACGGCGCGACGCGCCAGCCCTCGCCCTCCAGCGTCATCAGCATGTCGGTATCGATCGCCTCGATCTCCGGCACGATCACGTCGGGCTTGTGCTTCTCGACCACGGCGCGGAGCGCGGCGCCGTCGAGCATCGAGAAAGTCTCGGAGACGTCGGCGACCTGCATCGCGGGCGCGCCCTCGTAGCGGTCGCAGGTGACAACGCGGCATCCGATCCGCTTGGCGGCGATGGCGAATTCGCGGCCCAGTTCGCCCGAACCGAGCAGCATCAATGTGGCGATATGCATGGCCTGCTGCCTAGCGCCCCTTGCGCTTCATCGGCAAGTCGTCATGGTGGCCCCGAACCGAAACAGGGGGTCCAGCCATGTCCATCTCGCTTCTCGCCTTTGCCGCCGCGCTCGCGCAGGACGCGCCGCCGCCGCGCACGCCCAACGATCCGATCGACGAGGCGCCCGAGAGCGCATGGACCGAGATTGCGGCCGACGACCTGATGGTGATGGACGTGGGCGGCAAACGGGTGGTGATCCAGCTCAACGAGGCCTTCGCGCCGACCCACGTCGCCAACGTCAAGAATTTCGCGCGCAACGGCTATTGGGACGGTGGCAGCGTCTATCGCGTGGTCGACAATTGGGTGACCCAGTGGGGCAATGGCGGCAACCCGCTCTACGCAGACGAGAACAAGCCGCTGCCCGAGGGCGCGGTCGAGAACCCGCCCGCTGACTACGCGCGGCCCGCCGGCAGCGTGAATGTCACCCCGCTTGGCTCGTCGGACAGTTTCTCGTCGATGGCCGGGTTCGACAATGGCTGGCCTGTCGCGGTGCATGACGACGGCACCGTCTCGCCGACTTATTGCTACGGCTATGTCGGGGTGGCGCGCAGTGCCGATCCGGACACCGGCACGGGATCGGAGTTGTTCGCGATCATCGGGACGCCGGCGCGCAGGCTCGACCGCAACTACGCAGTCATCGGGCGCGTGGTCGACGGTATGGAGAACCTCTCGGCAATACCGCGTGGCACCGACACGATGGGCGTCTATGCCGAAGGCCAAGCGCAAATCCCGATCGAAGTGACGATGATGGACGCGCTGCCCGAAGACGAACAAATGCGCTTCAAGATGATGAAGGAAGGTTCGGCCAGCTTTGCCGAATATGTCTACCTGACGAGCCATAACCTTCATTATGGACGCGGCACGTCGGGCTCGGACATCTGTTCGGTCCGGGTTCCCGTTCGAAAGATCGAAGAGGAGGGCTGAGCCCTCTAGGCGGCGAAGAAGACCGGGCGGTCGGGCCGGTGCGCGTTCTTGTGCACGATTTCCGGCGGCGCGCTGGCCGACAGGATGCTGGCCTCTGCAAGCGGAAGCGCGGTCGAGCAATAGGCACATTCGGCCGAAAAGCGACCCACGATCCACTGCACGCGGCCGCAGCCCGGGCAGTGATTGACCTCATTTTCGCGATAGACGGCATGATAGCCACGGCCCGCGGGGTCGTGGCGCATCTTCAGTTCGCTCAAGGTCGGCACGTGAGTCATAATCGCTCCCTTTCGACCATTTTGAACGTTTAACGAAGAGTTAGGTTTCGTCCGTCCCGCTCCAGGACGTTGCTCAGACGGTGCGGAGCGCGCGCGCAGGACGTGCCGAAATGGCCGGCCAGGCAGCCAGCAACGCGGCGATAACCGCGACTGCCACGGCCCCCGGCCCGAGCGCGATCAGCATCGGCCAATCAGGCGAAAAGGCGAATTCAAAAAGCCGTGTGACGACGATCCACGAAGCCAGCACGCCCGCCCCCAGGGCGATCGCGGCGGCGCCGGTCGACAAAGCGAGGAACTCGATCAGCTGCGTGCGGGTCAGCTGCGCGCGACTGGCCCCGACGAGGCGGAGCAGCACAAGATCGCGGGCGCGTTCGCGGCGGGTGGCGACGACTGCGCCTGCGAGCACGACGACGCCCATGGCGATGGCGAGGATGACGGCGACGCGGATCGCGGCATCGAGGCTGACGAGGATCGAGCGCACTTCGGCGACGATATCGCCAACGCGGATCGCGCTGACCTGCGGCAGTTGATTGACCAGCGCGCGTTCGAACGGACGCGTGTCGGTGTCGGGCGGGGTGGTCACCGTCGCCATCTGCGTGTGCGGGACCTCTTCGAGCGTGCCGGGCGCGAAGATCATCGCGAAGTTGAAGCCGAAGCTGCGCCAGTCAATGGTCCGGAGCGAGGAGATGGTCGCCTCGATCGGGCGGCCGAGGATGGAGATTGTCAGCGTATCGCCGACTTCGAGGCCGAGCGCCTGCGCGGCTTCGACGTCGAGGCTGATTTGCGGCGGGCCGTCATAATCGGACGGCCACCATTCGCCCGAGACGACGTTGTTGCCCTCGGGCAGGTCGGCGAGGAAAGTGAGCCCGCGATCGCCGCGCAGGATCCACGCGCCGTCGGGAATATTTTGCATCTCGGCGACGGGCGTGCCGTTCACCTCGACCACCGGGCCACGCAGCGAGGGGACCAGTTCGAAGCTGGCATTGGGCAGCGTCGTGTCGAGCGCCTCGCGGAATTGCGGACTGCCGTCCGACGGAATGTCGAGCAGGAAGACCGAAGGCGCGCGGTTGGGAATGGACTGGTCGATTTCCTTGAGGATCGACTGGCCGGTCGCAGCCAGCGCGACGAGCAGGCTGAGCCCGAGACCGAGCGCGACGGTCAGCCGCACGGTAGCGTTGCCGGGCCGGTCGAGCGCGGCGATGCCGAGCCGGGTCACGGGGCCGCCGCGATGGCGCAGCGTGCGCGCGGCGACGCGGATCAGCCAGCCGAAGAAGGCAAAGAAGATGCCGAGCGCGACGAGCGCGCCGATCGAGCGGAGCGCAAGCTGCTCGTTCGAAGCGCTGACGACCGCAAGCAGCACGGCGAGAAGAAAGGCCGCGAGCGGGACAAGCCAACGCCTGCGTGCACTGTGGGTGCTGGCGCCATCGCGAAGCAGGGCGGTGGGACGCGCGGCGAGCGCCTCGGCAAGCGGGCGCCAGGCTGCGGCAATCATGGCGAGAACCACGACAGCCGCCGCCAGCCCGAGCGCCTGCCAATGCGGGCCCGGGTCGGGAAGGATGGGAAGCTGGTCACCAAAGGTTGCGGTGACGATGCCGGGGGCGAGCATGCCAAGGAGAAGGCCGGGGATCAGCGCTGCCAGCGCGACGGCGGCCAGTTCGAGGCCGAGCATGCCGGCAAGGGTCTTTCTTTGCGCCCCGACAAGCTTGAGGCGAGCGACGGTGGCGCGGCGACTGGCGGCGAATGCGCGTGCCGCGCTGGCGATGCCGAGCGTGCCGATACCGAGCGCAGCGAGCGCGATGAGGAGCAGCATGTCGCCGGTGCGCGCGACGAAGCGCTGGACGCCGCCTGCGGCTTCCCCGCGCGCGACTTCGCGCCAGCCGGCGTCCTCGAACCGTTCCTGGAAGGCGCGGCCGACCTCTTCGGGGACCCGGCCGTCCTCGATCAGCATGCGATATTCGTGGCTGACAATACTGCCCGGCACGATGAGGCCGGTGGCGTCCATCGCTTCCTCGGTCAGGAGGATGGGCGGGGCGAGATTGAAGGCGCCGCCCTGCGGCATCTCGTCGATGATCGCGCCGATGGTCACGGTCGCGAAGCCGAGCCGTGCCGTATCGCCGACCTCAAGCAGAAGGCGGTCGGACAATAGCGGGTCGATGGCGATCGACAGGCCCTCGGGCCGTTCGCCGTCAAACGTGACCTCTCCCGCGAGCGGCCAATTCTCGTCGATACTGCGCAGTTCGGCCAGCGCGGTGCCGTCGGGGGCGTTGAGCATGCCGCGCGTCTCGACCATGTGGCTGACCGGGCCGATGTCGCGCATGGCCGCGAGCTCTTCCTCGGTCGCCTCGCGATTGGCGATGGAGAGAAGGAGGTCACCACCAAGGATCGCTCGCTGGTTGTCGCCGATCGCCTTGTCCATTGCGGCGGTGAGGCTGAGCACCGCAGCAAGACCCGCGACCGAAAGCAGCAGGCAGGCCCACAGCAGGCCGAGCCCGCCGAGCCCGCCGCGCAGGTCGCGCCGTGCGAGGGTCAGTGCCTTCACGCGGCGACCTTTTCGGCGATCAGGCCGTCGGCGATGGTGAGCGTGCGATCGGCACGCGCGGCAAGCGCGGGATCGTGCGTGATGACGACAAGGCCCGATCCGGTGTCGGCAGCGCGTTCGAACATGAGGTCGATGATCGCCTCGCCCGTCTTGCCGTCGAGATTACCGGTGGGTTCGTCGGCCAGCAGCAGTCGCGGGTGGGGCGCGGTGGCGCGGGCAATGGCGACGCGCTGCTGCTCGCCGCCCGACAGCTGGGTCGGATAGTGGGTGAGCCGGTGCGACAGGCCGACCCGGTCGAGCTCGGCCGCAGCGCGGTCGCGAGCGTCGTTGAGGCCGGCAAGCTCCATCGGCACGGCGACATTCTCGATCGCGGTCATGGTCGGGAGAAGCTGGAAGCTTTGCAGAATGATGCCGATCTCGCGGCCGCGCAGGCGTGCGAGCGCATCCTCGTTCATCCCGGCAATGTCGTTGCCGAGCAGTTCGACCTGGCCTTTCGATGCACGTTCGAGGCCGGCGATCACTGCCATCAGCGAAGATTTGCCTGAGCCCGACGGGCCCAGGATGGCGAGATGTTCGCCCTCGCCAACCTCGAGGTCGATGCCCTTGAGGATGTCGGTGCGCGCCGGACCCTGGCCGAGCGTCAGGTGGATGTCGGAGAGGCGGATGAGAGGGCTGGTCATAGGGTCCTGAGCTAGGGATGTTGATGCGGACACGCAATGACGGCACAAGGTCCGTCATGTCCATTCGCTTCCTGTCGCATCTCGTCGCGCTCCTCACGCTATTTTCGGCCAGCGCCCACGCCCAGCCGGTCGAACGACCGACGATCATGGCGTTCGGCGACAGCCTGACGGCGGGCTACAACCTTCCCGAGGGGCTCGGCTTTGCGCCGCAACTCGAGGATGCGCTACGCCGCGAGGGCGTGGCGGCGACGGTGATCGACGCGGGCGTGTCGGGGGAGACGACCAGCGGCGGGCGCGAGCGCATCGAATGGGTGCTCGACGGGCTGGAAAAGAAGCCCGACCTGTTCATCCTCGAACTGGGCGGCAACGACATGCTGCGCGTGATCGACCCGGCGCTAACCGAGGCGAATTTGCGCGCGATGCTCGACGTGCTGGCGGAGCGCGACATCGACGTGCTGCTGGCAGGGATGCAGGCGGCGCCCAATTACGATCCGGCCTTCGTCGAAGCGTTCAACGCCATCTATCCCCGGCTTGCCGCCTATTACGACGTGCCGCTCTACCCACTGTTCGTCGATGGCGTCGCGGGCGAGCCTGACAAGCTGCTGCCCGACGGAATCCATCCGAATTTCGAAGGGATCAAAGTGATGGTGACGCGGATCCTGCCGAGCGTGCGGCAGTCGCTTGAGAACTAGCTGGCGAGCTGCTGCGTATCGACCGGCTCGGCGAATTCCGCGCCCATACGGGTGCCGGCGGTCCATTTGACCACCGCGCTGGCGCGGTCGCGACCGGGGATGATCAGCCAGACGCGGGTGCCGACTTCGAAATGGGCATCGGGCGCTTCGACCATGAAGCCATGCTCTGACAGGTTGATGACCCTCGCCTCGCAGCCTTCGGCGCCCATCTCGCGCACGTGCGCGTCGACCTCCACGTCGCGGCGTTCGCTGCGGCGTCGGTCCTCGAAATTGTCAGCCTCGGTAATCCGGGCTTTGATCATGCGAAAGTCCATGTTCATGCCGAGTTAGCGACCAAGCTCCTCGGCAAAATTGATTCCAATGCGGCCGTCCCGCACCCAACGCACATAGGCGGTTTGTTCTCCATGGTCGAGCAGCTGCAGGCTGACCTGTTCGCCGATATGGGGCACGCCTTTGAAAATTACCATGGCCCCCGCGCTGGAAATATTCGCCAAGCGCACGACATGGGCGTGGCCGCGAATGGTCATGACGGCGGTCTCCGATTCCATGTCGTGGCGTTCCTCGGCACGCTGGTCGAAGACGCGCTTGACGGTGCGCGGAATCAGGTTCGCATCGAGCAACGATTTTTCGCTCACGTGAGCTCTCCCCAAATGGTCCGGGTCACGAGGGTAAGCGGCGATGCTTAACAAGCGGTTTTCAATGCAAAAAATGCCGTTCAGCCTCTGTTTTGCCACGCACTTGCATGGTAAGCGGGTCGAGACCGGGCCTGCGGGGGTTTGGGATACGGGAATACGGTTCAAGGGTGAGATCAATGAAATTGGACAAATTTTCGAAACTGTCGCTGCTCGCGGCAGGTGTTGCGATGCCCATGACGCCGCTTGTCGCGCAGGACGCGACGCAGCAGGCCGAGGCGGTCGAGCAGGAAGCGCCGGCCAAGCCGGTCGTGGTGCCGGTGGATCGCCAGCCGGTGATGGAGGTCGTGGCCGACCCGCTCGCCGCGCAGGACGAACCCGAGATCGCCGAACCCGAAGCGCCGCTGATGTGGAGCGAGGCACAGGCGCAGGCGCTCTACGACTTCATGGTAGGGATCGGCGCGGAAGGTCTCGATCCGGCCGACTATCCCATCGAGCGGCTCAAATACGGCCTGGAAAGCGGCAATGCGCTGGTGCTGTCGAGCGCGGCGAATTTTGCCTTCGACCATGTCATCCATGACGTGCTTCTCGGCCACACGCCGAAAGAGAACCGCGTCGACTGGCACATCGTCGACACCGATCTCGACAGCGTATCGCTGAATGTTGTCCGTGCCGCCGCGCTGGCCGCGCCCGACATGGGGCAGTGGCTGCTCGGCCAGCTGCCGACACACCCGCAATATGCCGCGCTCAAGAATGCGCTGCGCGTGGCGGATCCCGAAGACGCTGAACTGGTCGCCAAGATCCGCACCAATCTCGACCGCTGGCGCTGGATGCCGCGCGACCTAGGCGACCGCTACATCATCGTCAATGTGCCGGCCTACACCGCCGCGTTGGTCAAGGATGGCAAGACCATCTCGCGCCACAAGGCCGTGGCGGGGGCCAAGGCGACGCCAACGCCGCAGCTGATGGCCGAAGCGACGGGGGTGATCTTCAATCCCTACTGGAACGTGCCCAAGTCGATCGAACCCGAAGTGCGCGGCAAGCCCGGCTACGAAGCGATCAAGGCCGACGACGGCTCGATCATCCGCTATCGCCAGCCGCCGGGACCGTCCAACGCGCTCGGTCAGGTGAAGTTCGTGATGTACAACCCGCACCTCATCTACCTGCACGACACGAACGCGCGCGGCCTGTTCGACACGCAGAACCGCGCTTACAGCCACGGCTGCATCCGCACCGAGAACATTCTCAAGCTGGCAACGATGCTGCTCGAGGAAGACGGTGGAGACTGGTCGCCGGAAAAGACCGTCGACGTCGTCAACTCGGGCGAGAATACCGGTGCCAAATTCGTCAAGCCGTTGCCGGTCTACATCGTCTACATGAGCGCGGCGGCAAAGCCCGATGGCGGTATCGTCGAATATGAGGATATTTATAGCCGCGACGGCAAGGTGCTCGCCGCACTGGGCGATGCGCAGAGCGAAGAGCGCATGGCCGACCTCGAAGCGGCCATTGCAGAGGGCGGCAGCGAGTAACACGCTCCTCCGATATCAACAGAAAAGGCCGGCTCCCTCGCGGGGGCCGGCCTTTTCCATGGGAAACTCGTTGTCGGCCTAGGCCAGTTTGTCGGCGTAGATCAGTCGACCGTCGCCGAGCCGGTTCAACAGCAGCCAGTGGTCGCGCTGGCCGAAGGCGAAGCAGCCCTCGCTGCGCCCCAGCTTACCGTGTTTGCGCACCATGTCGGCCTCGGCATACCAGGCCGGGTGCATGACGATTGCGCGGTCCCAGGCATTGCTGTTCGAAAAGTCGAGCCCGTGCAGCTTCATCGAGAGGCCGTACTTGCCGCGATACTGGTTTGCGGTGACGTAAGCACCCGACGAGGTCGCCAGGCTGTTCACCGTGTTCGAGAATTTCTGGAGATAGCCGGTATGGCCGCGATCCGATCCGCGCCCGTGCGTCGTATAGAAGCTTTCGACCGTGCCCGAGGCCATGTGGACAAGGTGGAAGCGCTTTTCGGACGAATGCTTGTCGAAGTCGACGATCCCGACCGAATCGCGATGGCGCACCTGGCCCGCGTGGCGATCGAGCGCCGCGCGAGCGCGTTCGATCAGCGCGGGATTGACGCCCTGCGGCGTCGGGGTCGCGGGACCGCGATGCACGCGCACCGGCGGCGATCCGACTTCACGGAACTGCATCGCGTCCTGGCGACGCGCCAGCAGCGGCGAGGACAAGACAAGCCCTCCGGCGCCCGCCAAACCGGCACGCAACATACGACGACGATCGAATTCCATTTGGTTAACCCCTCCCCGGTAACTGAAGATTTTCTATAGCAACCAAAGACTTAATGTCGCCTTAGGATGTTATCATTTCGTCGCGCCAAGCCGTCGACTTGTCCTATTCATCGCGCGTTCCGACACGCCCGTTTAAGGTTGCCTTCCATCGACCCCGCTGCTAATGGGCCGCCTTCACCAGCGCGCCACTGGCTGCGCAGGCCAATTTTCCTCGGGTTTCAGCCATTTGCGATTCGGCCGATGCCCAAACCGATTTGGAGTTGAAGGCTTTTATGCAGATCATCGTTCGCGACAATAATGTCGACCAGGCGCTGCGCGCGCTGAAAAAGAAGCTGCAGCGTGAGGGCGTCTATCGCGAAATGAAGCTGCGTCGTCACTACGAGAAGCCGTCGGAAAAGCGTGCGCGCGAACGTGCCGCCGCGATCCGTCGTGCGCGTAAGCTCGAGCGTAAGCGCATCGAGCGTGAAGGCGGCCGCTAAGCCCCTCTCCCTCCTTCCCTGAAGGATCTCAATATGTCGGTGAGCCAGGTCCCGCTTCGGCCGATTGCCAAGGGTTCGGTCCTCAAATTGTGGCTGGCCATCGCCGCGCTCGTCGCGGCGGCCTTTGCGCTCGCCTATTGCGCGACCGCGCCGCTCAAGGGTGAGGTCACCGACAGCGGACTGCAGTTCCGCGTGCTCGAAGAGGGCGACGGCGAGCTGATCACCGTCGATGACGGCGCATTCGTCATTTACGAAGGTCGCCTGCTCGATGGCACCGTGTTCGATTCGAGCGACGGCCGACCGGTCCCGATGCTGCCTAACGGCGTGGTTCCGGGTTTTCGCGAGGCGCTGTTGAAGATGCGCGAAGGCGGCAGCTACCGCGTCGTCATCCCGTCCGAGCTGGCCTATGGCGACCAGGATAACGGGCCGATCCCCGCCAACAGCGACCTGGAATTCGATGTCGAGATCGAATCGGTCGTGCGCGGCGCCGCGCTGATGGTGCAGCAGCAACAGCAGCAGGGCCTGCCGCCGCAATAGGCGAACCCAAGGATCGCAAGCGAGAAAGCGCCGCCCTAACCGGGCGGCGTTTTCGTTTCGGTCGCCGGCTCGTTTTTCTCTTCGGCATAGGCTTCGAGCGCGGCCTTGATCGCAGCGACGATCGGGTCGGCAAGCAGCAGGCCGAGGAAGCCGAACAGCGTGCCCATGATCAGCTGCATCGCCAGCACCAATGCGGGCGCGAGGTCGACCGTCTTTTTCGCGATCATCGGAATGACGATGTAGCCGTCGACATTCTGGACGAAGAAATAGACGAAGATTGCCCACAGGCCCTGTTCGGTCCCGGCGGAGAAGCCGACCGCGACCATCAACAGGCCCGAGATGATCGCCCCGATGTTCGGGATGAAGGCGAGCAGACCGGTCAGCAGGCCGAGCAACGCAGCGAGCGGCACGCCCCCGATCAGCAGCATGACGTAGGTGAACACACCCTCGAACGCCATGCCGACCAGGCGGCCCGCAAGCAGGCGGCGCAAATTGTAGCCGACGCGGTCGGAGATTTCGTAAAAGGTCGAGCGGCTCTCGGTCGGCAGCATCCAGGCGATGCCACGGTCGTAGAGGCGCGGTTCGGCGGCGATGAAGATGCCGATGACCAGGATCATCAACCCTGCCGCCAGCCCGCCGACGGCAGACCCGAGGATGGAGGTGACGCGCCCGACCGAGCCGACCACCTGTCCGGACACCATCGAGAAGTCGGCGTCGGGGAAGAAGCCGCTGCTCGCGGCCCAGTCGAGCAGGCGATTGGCCTGCACCGTCACGGCATCGCGCAGTTCGCCGAACTGACCGGCAAGAGAAGTGCCTGCCCACCAGAAGACCCAACCGAGGAAGGCGAAGGTCGCGAGGATGACCATCGCCAGACGCCAGCCGCGCGCGATCGGGAGCACGCGCCCGAGGAGGCGAGTGCCGCCATCGAGCATAACCGCGAACACCATGCCGCCCGCGATCAGCATCAGCGGTCCGGCAAGAACCACCACGCCCGCCGCCAGCAAGACCATGCCGATCCAGATCGCCGCGCGCTTGAATTCGAACCGCAGGCGCGGATCGTGAATTTCGGTGGGGCCGGGTCCTTGCTGGTTGGCTTCACTCATGCACTTGCCCCCTTGTTCGATATTATTCGGTGTCGGTGTCGCTGCCCAAGCTGACCCAGCTTCGTCCTTCGCGCAAGCTTTGCCACCATGTCAGCGGATTGAGCGTTGCGGTCCCGTCGAGCGAGAAGGTGATGAATTCGGCGCGGCCGCCGATATTCTCGACCGGCACCGGACCGCCCAACCCGTTCGCCTCGAGCGGGAAGCGGCTGTCCGAGCTGCGGTCGCGATTGTCGCCCATCAGCCAGACATGGCCCTCGGGGATCGTGATCGGGTCGAAGTCGTCGGCGGCCGAATTGAACAGGTCGATCGTGTCGTAGCTTACCCCGTTGGGCAGCGTTTCGCGCACGATCGGAAGGCGACAATAAAGGTTGCCGTCCTCTGCGCGGACGCGATGTCCGGGAAATTCGCGGATGCCGCACGGCGCATTGGGATCGACCGGGATCATCGCCTGCGGACGACGCTCGATCGCCACCGCGACCCCGTTGATGACCAGCCGGCCCGACGTCATGGCGATCGTGTCGCCGGGCAGGCCGATGACGCGCTTGATATAGTCCTCGTCGCGGCCGGGCGGGGTCACGATCACCGTATCTCCGCGTTCGGGGTACGAGCCAAACAGTCGGCCCTTCATGGGCGGGAGGGTGATGTTCCAGGGCTCGGCCGGGCCGTCGCCGAAGATGTTGCGCGCGACTGCCGCCGGGTTGGGAATGGTCGGCGAGACATAGCTGTAGCCGTAGGGATATTTGGTCACCACCAGCCGGTCACCCTCGATCAGCGCGGGCATCATCGATTCCGAGGGGATGTAGAAGGGCTTGGCAACGAAGCTATGGAAGACGAGCACAGCCAACAGCACCCACAGCATGGCGCGAATCTCGTCCATGCTCGCGCGCAGGAAATCGCGGCCCTTCTGGAGCGGCGTCTTTTTCTTGTCGGGGCTGGGGGTCGGAGTGGGCGTCGTCACGGCGGTGGTCATTCGGGCAGGGCTTCCAGGATCACGAAGGCCTGCGCCCATGGATGATCGTCGGTGAGGGTCAGATGAACCAGCATTCGGTGGCCATCGGGGGTGAGTTCGTCAAGCCGCGCCTTCGCGCCGTTGGTGAGTTCGAGCGTCGGCGCGCCCGAGGGGGCATTCACCACGCCGATATCCTTCATATAGACGCCGCGCTTGAAGCCCGTGCCCACCGCCTTGGAGAATGCTTCCTTGGCCGCGAAGCGCTTGGCGAGCGTGCCAGCGGCGGTGAAAGGTCGGCGCTTGGCCTTGGCGCGCTCGGTCTCGGTAAAGCTGCGCTGGAGGAAGCGATCGCCGAAGCGGTCGAGCGAGGACTGGATCCGCTCGATATTGCACAGGTCGCTGCCAAGCCCGACGATCATGAACGCCTCGCAATCTTCGAATAAATATGCAGCAAGGCTGTCAAAACGATCGTGCCCACGATAAGCCAAACAGTGGACATGAACGCGCCGCCCGTTGGCTTATCGAATAGCATGGCGGCGATTATTAGCCCGATTAGTATGAGCATCGCTCCCATTCTAATGAGCATCAGGACGATCAGGGCTTTGGAGATCATCCGCGCGCCTCGTCCATCAGGTCGCGCATCTTGCGGACGCTTTCTTCCAGCCCGACGAAGATCGCTTCGCCGACCAGATAGTGGCCGATATTGAGCTCCGCGATCTGGGGGATGGCGGCGATGGGCTGGACGTTTTCGTAAGTGAGGCCATGGCCCGCGTGTGGCTCGATCCCGTTCTTGGCGGCGAGCGCGGCCATGTCGGTGATGCGCTTTAGCTCCGACGCCAGCTTCTCGCTATCGCCGTCGAGGAAAGCGTGCGCATATTCGCCCGTGTGGAATTCGACCACGGGCGCGCCGAGCCGGTGCGCGGCGTCGAGCTGGCGCTCGCTCGCCTCGATGAACAGGCTGGTACGGATGCCGGCATCGTTGAGCCGTGCGACGAACGGCGCAAGGTGGTTATGCTGACCCGCCGCATCGAGCCCGCCCTCGGTCGTCCGCTCCTCACGCTTTTCCGGGACGATGCAGGCGGCATGGGGTGAATGGCGCAGCGCGATCTCGAGCATTTCCTCGGTTGCCGCCATTTCAAGATTCAGTGGCAGGTCGGTCGCGTCCTGGATCCGGCGCAGGTCGGCATCGCGGATATGGCGGCGATCCTCACGCAGGTGCGCGGTGATGCCGTCGCCGCCGACGCTTGCCACGATTTCCGCCGCGCGCACCGGATCGGGATGATCGCCCCCGCGCGCATTCCGCACGGTCGCGACATGGTCGATATTGACGCCCAATCGGAGGCGATGGGGACGAAGCCGGTCGGTCACCCCTTGCGGCTGCCCGGCTTGATCGCCTCGATCGCCTCCAGCTCGGGCGGAAGGGAGTCGGGCTCGTAGGTCGGAATGTCGAGCGCGATGAGCGGGGTGAAGGGGACGCCGAGGTCGGTGCCGCCCGAGCGGTCGACGAGGCTGGCCGCCGCGACGACCTCGCCGCCCTCTTCGCGAATCGCCTTGATCGCCTCGCGGCTCGACAGGCCGGTGGTGACGACGTCCTCGACCATCAACACCTTCGTCCCGGGCTCCAGCGCGAAGCCGCGGCGCAGGTGGAAGACCCCGTCGGGACGCTCGAGAAACATGGCATCGACGCCCAGCGCGCGGCCCATTTCATGGCCGATGATGACCCCGCCCATGGCCGGCGAAACGACCGCCTCGATCGAGCCACGAATCTCGTCGGGAAGCTTGGCCGCCAGCGCCTCTGCCAGGCGGGCTGCACGGTGGGGATTCATGAGGACTCGGGCGCATTGCAGATAGTTGGGACTGCGCAGCCCGGAGGAGAGGATGAAATGGCCTTCGAGCAGCGCGTCGGCGCTCTTGAATTCGGCCAGAATTTCTTCCCTCGTCATCGCGCTCCCTCCACTGGTATGACGGCCTTCCGATAGGCGGTGGAGGCCGCCTCGTAAAGGATGCGAAAATAAGGTCTATAGACCCGCTTGAGCCTTTGGGGTCACCTCCCTATAAGGCGCGCCAATCCTTAGGGGTGTCTCGCCCCGTACCACGACCAAGCCTACTGGGGTGATGATGAAACTTATGGGATGGGTAATCGCGGCGGCCGCAGCCTTCATGGCGCCGAACGCGATGGCTGCGGCCACCGAAACGGTCGAGCCGACCGCCGACACCGCTGCCGAAACGGCCGTTGCGGTCGACACCGGAACCGAGATCGAAGGCGCCTACATGCCGCTGACCCCCGAACCGGCGGTCGGCATTCCCGACGGACGCATGGGCCTTCAGGACCAGTATACCGACATCGGCCAGCAGGCGGCGGACTTCCACAATAACTGGCTGCTCGTCCTGTGCGTGGTGATCTCGATCTTCGTGCTTGCGCTGCTCGGCTATGCGATGATCCGCTTCCGCCGTAGCGCCAACCCGGAGCCCAGCCGCACCAGCCACAACACGATGATCGAAGTGATCTGGACGGTCGTGCCGGTGCTGATCCTGGTCGCCATCGCGGTGCCCTCGATCAAGCTGATCAACGCCCAGTATAACGCTCCGCCGGCCGACGTGACGGTCAAGGTAATCGGCAACCAGTGGTACTGGACCTACGAATATCCCGACCATGGCGTCGATCTCGTCTCGAACATGCTCAAGGAGCAAGACGACCCGACGCTGGCCGAGGGCGCGCGCTATCGCACCGACGCGGACGGTCCCGCGCTCCTCGCGGTCGACGAGCGCATCGTCATTCCTGCGGGCAAGACGGTGAAGTTCCTCGTCACCTCCGCCGACGTGATCCACGCCTTCGCCGTCCCGGCCTTCTGGACCAAGATGGACGCGGTCCCGGGTCGCATCAACGAGACCTGGGTCAAGGTCGACCGTCCGGGCGTCTATTTCGGCATGTGCTCCGAACTGTGCGGCGCGCGTCACGGCTACATGCCGGTCGCGGTCGAAGTGGTTCCCGAAGAGCAGTTCAACGCCTGGGTCGCCTCGAAGGGCGGTTCGCTCCCGGGTGTCGAACTGGCCGCCGAAGACGCCGAATCGGAAGCAGACGCAATTGAAGCTGGCGATGAAGCCGGCGCTGAAGAAGCGGCCGAAGCCGCTGTCGAAGCCTAAACGAGAGAGACGAATCAATGGCAACCACCGCAGACGCGCTCCCGCTTCAGGCACATGACGACGCGCACGCGCATCACGACGCGGACCACAAGCCGGGCTTCTTCGCCCGCTGGTTCATGTCGACCAACCACAAGGATATCGGGACGCTTTACCTGATCTTCGCGATCGTCGCGGGGATCATCGGCGGTGCCTTCTCCGGCATCATGCGCCTCGAACTGGCCGAGCCGGGCATCCAGTATCTGAACACGATGGGCTGGCCCTTCGGCGCCGGTTCGGACGCGACCTTCGACCAGGCTCTACATCACTGGAACGTGCTGATCACCGCGCACGGCCTGATCATGGTCTTCTTCATGGTCATGCCCGCGCTGATCGGCGGCTTCGGTAACTGGTTCGTACCGCTTATGATCGGCGCGCCCGACATGGCCTTCCCGCGCATGAACAACATCTCGTTCTGGCTCACCGTCGCGGCGTTCGTCCTGCTCCTGGGATCGGCGCTGGTGCCGGGCGGCACGGGCATGGGCGCAGGCACCGGCTGGACCGTCTACGCACCGCTGTCGACCAGCGGTTCGGTCGGCCCGTCGGTCGACATGGCGATCTTCTCGCTCCACCTTGCGGGTGCCGCCTCGATCCTGGGCGCGGTCAACTTCATCACCACCATCTTCAACATGCGCGCGCCGGGCATGACCCTGCACAAAATGCCGCTGTTCGTTTGGTCGGTGCTGGTCACCGCCTTCCTGCTGCTGCTGGCGCTGCCGGTGCTCGCAGGCGCGATCACGATGCTGCTGACCGACCGTAACTTCGGCACGACCTTCTTCGATGCCGCTGGCGGTGGGGACCCGATCCTTTACCAGCACCTGTTCTGGTTCTTCGGCCACCCCGAAGTGTACATCATGATCCTGCCGGCCTTCGGCATCGTCAGCCAGATCATCGCCACGTTCAGCCGCAAGCCCGTCTTCGGCTATCTCGGCATGGCCTACGCCATGGTCGCGATCGGCGTCGTCGGCTTCGTCGTGTGGGCGCACCACATGTTCACGATCGGCATGGACGTGAATACCAAGATGTACTTCACCGCCGCGACGATGATCATCGCGGTCCCGACCGGCGTGAAGATCTTCAGCTGGATCGCCACCATGTGGGGCGGCTCGATCACCTTCGAGACGCCGATGCTGTGGGCGATCGGCTTCATCTTCCTGTTCACCGTGGGCGGCGTCACCGGCGTCGTGCTCGCGAACGGTGGTGTCGATAACTACATGCACGACACCTACTACGTGGTCGCGCACTTCCACTACGTGCTCTCGCTGGGCGCGGTGTTCGGCCTGTTTGCCGGTTTCTACTACTGGTTCGGGAAGATGAGCGGGAAGCGCTACAACGAGTTTCTCGGCAAGCTGCACTTCTTCGTGATGTTCGCAGGCGTGAACATCATCTTCTTCCCGCAGCACTTCCTCGGCCTCGACGGCATGCCGCGCCGTATCCCGGACTATCCGGAAGCCTACGCGGCGTGGAACGAGATCTCGAGCTACGGCTATGTCATCATGGCCGCGAGCATGGTGATCTTCTTCGTCAACGTCTTCTGGTCGTTGGCCAAGGGCAAGCCTGCGCCGGACAATGAATGGGGCGAAGGCGCGACGACGCTCGAATGGACGCTTTCGAGCCCGCCGCCCTACCACCAGTTCGAAACGCTGCCGAAGATCGACTAGTCTTCGACACGGCAAGAACAAGGAAGAGGCCGTCCCGAAAGGGGCGGCCTTTTTCGTCTCGGCCACCGAGGCGCGGTTTGGTGCGCAATGCCTGCTTCCCAACTCCGGCCAAAGTTCGTAACGCAGGTTAGTCACCAAGTCTGGCGGCCCGTTTGCTTTGACCATCGAACCAGGGGATTCTCCATGACCATTCGTGACACCGCCCGTAATTTCTTCGATGCCTGCGAGACCGGGAAAGGGTGGGACGGCTGCCGCCAATATTGCCACGACAATGCGACCTTCGCCGCCCAGGCGGACATCGTCGACGGGATCGATACGCTGGCCGACTATACCGATTGGCTTGCGAGCATGTTCGTGCCCTGCCCAGACGGACATTACGAGCTGACCGGCTTTGCGGTCGACGAGGATCGTCAGAAGGTCATCGGCACGGGAATCTTCAAGGCCACGCACACGGTCGATGCCGGGAACGGGCCGCCGACGGGCAAGAGCGTCGCGGCAGACTATGCCTACATCATGGAATTCGACGGCGACAAAATCTGCCACATGACCAAGATCTGGAATGACGGTCATTCGCTGCGCCAGCTCGGCTGGGCAGAATAGCCGGCAATTCCACGCTTTTCAGCGCTTCCTCATCTTTTGCTCATGGCTTTCACGGGGTGATCGGCCACGACAGGAGCATCTCAACGATGCAGAGGAATGACCAATGACAAAATCGATCAATCAATGGCGGATCTACCTGTGGACCGCGCTCGCCGCCCTGCTTGCGCTGCCCGCCATTGCCATGATGGCCGGCGCAGAAGGCGTTGCCTGGGGCCCGGGCGACTTCCTGATCATGACCGTTCTGCTCGGCCTGCTGGGCCTCGGCATCGAGTTCGTCAGCCGGGTGTCCAAATCGGCGCGCGGCAAGGCGGTCGGCATTGGCGTCGCCGTGCTCGCCTTTCTGTGGTTGTGGGCGGAACTGGCCGTCGGCGTGTTCACCAACTTGGGCAGCTGAGCCTATTCCTCGATGCGGGTCGCCGACACGATTTCGATCGGGTCGGCGATCATCTGGCCCTTCATCGCGCCCTCGCCCGCTTCCGGATCGACGGGCGCGTTGAAGATGGCCTCGACCACGTCCATGCCCTCGATGACCTGACCGAAGGGCGCGAAGCTCGCGTCGAAGCTTTCGACCGGCGAGAGCATGATGAAGAAGTCGTTGCGCGCGGTGCCCGGGCCGGCATTGGCCATCGAGATGGTCCCGCGCTCATGCTTGAGCCCGGTATCGGCGCTCGCTTCATGCTCGATCGGCGGGAGAAGTTTGCTGCCGTCGCGCACGCCGCCCTGGATCAACCCGCCTTCGCCAAACGGCATGGCGCGGTAGAATGGCTGGCCGTCGAGCCATCCTTTGTCGAGATAAGCGAGGAAGTTGGCGACGGTGATCGGCGCGCGCCCCTCGTCGAGCGCCAGCACGATGTCGCCTTTTTCGGTCGACAGGCGCACGCGGACGAGCTGCTCTACCGATGCCGCTTCAGGCGCGGCTTCCTCCATGAATGCGCTTGGTGGCGGAGACCCGGCCGGCCTTGCCTCCTGCGCTGAAGCGGGGGCGGCAAAGAGGCTGGCGGCGGCAATGGCCGCAAGGGCGAGACGATTCGTCATGGCTTCATCCTATAGTGCGAAACGGCTTGACCGAAGCTGAAGCTTTTTTTCGTGCGCACAAGGCCTTATAGGCCCGCGCAGTGACTCAAAGCTCCACCCCCATCGTGATGGACCCGGCATTGATGCCCGCGTCCCCGCGCGACCTGTTCGCCCTCACCAAGCCGAGGGTGATGAGCCTAGTCGTCTTCACCGGCCTGTGCGGACTGATCGCCGCGCCGATAGCCATGCCATGGGTGCTCGCTTTTACTGCGGTGCTGTGCATCGCGGTCGGCGCTGGGGCCGCCGGGGCGCTCAACCAGTGGTACGAGGCCGACCTCGACGCGAAGATGAAGCGCACCGCGGGCCGCCCGCTTCCTGCCGGTCGCATGACCCGCGAGACAGCGTTGCATTTTGGCGTAGGGCTCAGCTTCTTCTCGGTCATCCTCATGGGGTTCGCGACCAACTGGCACGCCGCGCTGTGGCTCGCCATTTCGATCCTGTTCTACGTGATCATCTACACGATGTGGCTCAAGCGTCGGACGGCGCAGAACATCGTCATCGGTGGCGCGGCTGGCGCCTTCCCGCCGCTGATTGGCTGGGTCGCGGCGACGGGCGAGCTTGCGCTGCTGCCGGTGCTGCTGTTTGCGATCATCTTCCTGTGGACGCCCCCGCATTTCTGGGCGCTGAGCCTGTTCATCAAGAGCGATTACGGCAATGCCGGCGTGCCCATGCTCCCGGTCGTCTCGGGGTTGAAAGCCACGCGCATCCAGCAATTCGTCTATACGCTGCCGATGGTCGCCGCCGCCATCGCCCCGTGGCCGCTGGGGCTGGTGGGTGCGATCTACGGATGGGCGAGCGTCGCGCTCAACGCCGTCTTCCTGCTGCTGTCGCTCCGCGTGCTCTTGAACACGGCCCAAGAGCCATCGGGCATGAAACCCGAAAAACAGCTATTCGGCTTTTCGATTCTATATCTCTTCGTGCTGTTCGCAGCGCTCGTTGTCGACAGGATGCTCCTTTCATGACCCAGCCCACCGACGAACAGATCCGCGCCGTCCAGAAGGCGCGCTCGCGATGGACCGCCTTGCTGTTGATCGGCTTCGTGATCCTCGTCTTCGGGATCACCATCGCCAAGATGGCAGTCGCCGGCTGATGAGCGAACTCGCGATCCAGGATGCCAACAAGAAGGTCGCGCTGCGCATGGCGCTGTTCGCGGCGGGCATGCTCGCGCTCGCCTTCGCCAGCGTCCCGCTCTACCGCATCTTCTGCCAGGTGACCGGCTTTGGCGGTACGACGCAGGTCGCCGACACCGCGCCGGGTGCGATCGAGGGCGAGATCGGGGTGCGCTTCGATTCGAACGTCAACGGCGTGCCGTGGCGGTTCGAAGCGCCCGAGAAGGTCCGCATCGCCCCGGGGGCACGCACCGTCGTCAACTATACCGCCGCCAACACGCTCGCACGGCCCACCACCGGCACCGCGACCTTCAACGTGTCGCCCGTCCAGGCCGGCCAGTATTTCTCCAAAATCGAGTGTTTCTGCTTCACCGAGCAGACGCTGCGCCCGGGCGAGAAGGTGGAGATGCCCGTGATCTTCTTCGTCGATCCCAAGATCGCCGAGGACCCGCTCACCGCGCATATCGACGAGATCACCTTGAGCTACACATTTTTCCCGGTGGAAAATCCTTCCACCAGCGGCTAGAGCCGCCCCAACGAGTCAACAGGACGAGATTTCATGGCCGGTAAGACCAACCACGACTATCACATCCTCCCGCCCAGCCCCTGGCCCCTGATCGGGTCGCTCAGCGCCGTCGCGCTGACCGGTGGCGGCGTCATGTGGATGAACGACTATGCGGGCGGAAGCTTCGTGTTCCTGCTCGGCCTGATGGGCGTGCTGGCGACCATGTTCCTGTGGTGGCGCGATGTCATCGCCGAGGCGCATGCGGGCGATCACACCCCGGTGGTTCAGCTGCACCTGCGCTACGGCATGATCCTCTTCATCGCGTCGGAGGTCATGTTCTTCGTCGCCTGGTTCTGGGCCTTTTTCGACGCCGCGCTCTTCCCGAGTTCGGTCGAGGCGATCGGCGGCACCTATCCTCCCGCGGGCCAGGAAGTCATCGACCCGTTCGGCTATCCGCTGCTCAACACGCTGATCCTGCTCTGCTCGGGCACGACCATCACCTGGGCGCATCACAGCCTCATTCACGGCAACCGCGACGGGCTCAAGAAGGGCCTGCTCGCTACGATTGTGCTGGGCCTGATCTTCACCGCGATCCAGGCGTACGAATATGCCCACGCGCCGTTCGCCTTCTCGAACATCAACGGCGGCAACATCTACACCGCAACCTTCTATATGGCGACCGGCTTCCATGGCTTTCACGTCATCGTCGGCACCATCTTCCTCGTCATTTGCTACCTGCGCGCGCAGAAGGGCCACTTCACGCCCAAGCAGCATTTCGGCTTCGAAGCGGCGGCCTGGTACTGGCACTTCGTCGACGTCGTGTGGCTGTTCCTGTTCGTGGCGGTTTACGTCTGGGGCAGCTGGGGCGCCCCGATCCACTAAGGTGGGCGACCACGAGATCACCAATGGCGGCGGTGGGCCTACGCTCGCCGCCGCTTCCTTTTCGGGACTGTGTCCGCGCTGCGGCGAGCGCACGCTGTTCGACGGCGTCGCGAAACTGTCCGACCGATGCCGCGCCTGCGATCTCGACTTCGAGAAGTTCAACGTAGGCGACGGCCCCGCGGCCTTCCTCATCTTGATTCTGGGCGCGATGATCGCGGTCGGCGCGATCTGGGTGGAGCTGGCCTTCGCGCCACCGTTCGCGGCGCATATCGTGTGGCTACCGATCCTGGTCGGCCTGACACTTCTGGGCCTGCGTTGGGGGAAGGCGGCCCTGCTGGTGCAAGAATATCGCACCGACGCGCGTGAAGGGCGGTTGCGCAAATGAAGTGGCTGACCCACCTGATCGTCGCTGCCGCCGTCGCGACCATGATCGGCCTTGGCCTTTGGCAGCTCGAGCGCAAGGCGTGGAAGGAAGAGTTGCTGGCATCCTACGACGCGGCGGCGGGACTGGACGCCGTTCGCTACCCGATCGAGCCCACCGAATCACCCTACCCGCTCTACCGCCGATCCTCGCTGACCTGCGACCGCGTCGAGGATTGGCGGCATGAGACGGGCGCAAACGAGGAGGGCGAGATTGCCTATGTCCACGTGGCGGAATGCCTCGTGGGCGAACGTCGCGCTGCAGTCGAAATCGGCTGGAGCCGCGAACCGGTCGCGGGCACCGACTGGCAGGGCGGCGAGGTCAGCGGCCTGATCGGGACCGACGCCAAATTCGGCGTGCGCCTCGTGTCCGATACCGGATTGGCGGGGCTCCAGACGAGCAAGGAGCCCGATGCCTCCTCCATCCCCAACAACCACCTCGCTTATGCTGTCCAGTGGTTCGCCTTCGCGCTTATTGCGGGGGTGATTTACGGGCTTGCGCTTACCAAGCGGCGGCGTGATGAGGCGTCGTCATGAGCGAACTTTTCACCCTCGTCACCGAACCGTGGGACGCGTGCACGCTGCTCGACAGCGGTAACGGGCGCAAGCTCGAGCGCTATGGCGACGTCACCGTGATCCGGCCCGAGCCGCAGGCCATGTGGGCGCCGGCGAATTCGGACTGGCAGGCCGATGCCGAATTCGTGCCGGGTAGCGATGCCGAAGGCGGCGGGCGCTGGAACGCCACGCCCAAGGTGCCGGGGGTGTGGGAATCAGCCCGTGGAAACGTCAAATTCCACGCCAGTTTGACGCCTTTTCGACACCTCGGCTTTTTCCCCGACATGGCGCCGCATTGGGATTTTGCGCGCGAACAACTTTCGGGGTTGTCCGACCCGCAATTTCTCAACCTGTTCGGCTATACCGGGGTCGGCACGCTGCAGGCCGCCGATGTCGGCGCGCATTGCGTGCATGTCGATGCATCGAAGAAGTCTGTCGAGGGCGCGCGGCGCAACGCCGAGCTATCAGGCATGGCCGACAAGCCCATTCGCTGGCTGGTCGAAGATGCAGGCAAGTTCGCGGCGCGCGAGGTGCGGCGCGAACGGCGCTATGACGGCATCATGCTCGACCCGCCCAAATTCGGACGTGGACCCAAGGGCGAGCGTTGGCAGCTGGAAGAAGGACTGGCACCGCTCGTCAATAACTGCGCCAAGCTGCTGGATGCCGACAGCCGCTTCATGATCCTGACCGTCTATGCGGTGCGGATGAGTGCGCTAGCGATCGGAGAGCTGGTCGCCCAGGCGACCGCGCACCTGCCCGGCCGGGTCGAGATGGGCGAGATGGCGGTGCGCGAGGAAGCGCGCGGCCTCACGCTGCCGACCGCGATTTTCGCCCGCTACGTCCGCGACTAGGTCCGCGACGCGCGGATCGCGGCGCCCGCCACGAACGGGCTCCCTGCCAACAGGATCAGCGACATGGCCGCGACGAGCTGGAGCGCGCCCATCGGATCCGTGCCGCTTGCGCCGACGCCGAAGATCAGCAGCGGCACGGCCAACGGCAGGGTCAGCATGCCCGCAAGCGCCGAGGCCCGCGGAAGCCCCGCGGTCAACGCGGCCACGGCCACGGTGAGCCCCGCCAGGCCGGGCGTCCCGATCGCCAGCGCCAGCAACAAGTGGCGCAGCTGCTCGCCGTCGAGCGCGAGCAGGGCCGCCGCGGGAAAGCAGGCGATTAGCAGAAGCGGCGCGAAGGCGAGCCAATGGGCAATGATCTTGGCGCTCGCTACCATCTCCTCGCTCGCCCCCTTGATCGCCAGCTGGTCGAGCGTGCCGTCCTCGAGGTCCGGCGCGACCAGCCGGTCGACGGGGAGCAAGGCGGACAGGAAGGCCGCGACCCACACCATACCGGGACCGACCCGCGCCAGCGTGCGCGCGTCGGGACCGATGGCGAAGGGCACCAGCGTGACGACCAGCAGGAAGAAGACGATCGGCAGCCACGCGCTGGAGACCAATGCGGCGCGAAGGTCGCGGACGATGAGCCGGCCCATCACAGCGCAAGGCTCCGCCAGTCGCCCGCCATCGGGACATGGCTTGCCGCCAGCACTGCCCCGCCATTGTCGAGATGATTTCGGACTGCCGTGTCCAGCAAGCCTACTGCGTCCTGGTCGAGCCCGTTCAATGGTTCGTCGAGCAGCCAGAGCGGCGCGTCCGATGCGACCACGCGCGCCAGCCGGGCGCGCT
Source organism: Sphingomicrobium clamense (assembly GCF_019264355.1). Taxonomy (NCBI): domain Bacteria; kingdom Pseudomonadati; phylum Pseudomonadota; class Alphaproteobacteria; order Sphingomonadales; family Sphingomicrobiaceae; genus Sphingomicrobium; species Sphingomicrobium clamense. The sequence goes on from NZ_JAHVAH010000001.1 coordinate 112,046, forward strand.
GGCGCTGTCCGGTCGACAAGAGCCGCACTGGCACCTGCCCGATCTCGAGCCCCATCGCGGCCAGCGCCGAGGAACGGCGCGCGGGATCGTCGATCCAGAATGCGAGCGCCCGGTCGAGCGAGAGCTCGCGGTCGAGCGCGAGCTTTTCATCGGCCAGCGCACAGTCGGCGCGATCGATACTTCCCGCGGCCGGCGCAAGCAGCCCCGCCACCAGCCGGATCAGGCTCGATTTACCGCTGCCGTTAGCGCCGGTGACGTGCACGGCCTCGCCAGGATGCAACGTCAGGTCGAGTCCCTCGAAGAGCATCCTCCCGCCGCGCAGGCAGGCCACGTCCATCATGGTGAGCAGCGCGCTCAAACCTGCTCCTCGAGCGCGTGCATGTCCTCGTCCGAGAAGCCGAAATGATGGCCGATCTCGTGGATCAGCACGTGGCGGACGAGATGGTCGAGACGCTCGTTACCGCGCTCGGCCCACTCGTCGAGGATCGGGCGGCGAAAGAGGCGCACGCGGTCGGGCATGGTGCCCGAATGCTCGACGCTTCGTTCGTTGATCGGAAGCCCTTCGTAGATGCCGGTGAGCTCGAACGGATTTTCGATCTCCATTGCCTTGAGCGTCTCCGCATCGGCGAATTCCTCGACCTGCAACACGACCGCGCCCAAGTGCTGCGCGAAAGGCTCGGGCAACCCCTCCATCGCGGCGCGCGCGATTGCCTCCATCTCCTCTGCCGAGGGGGCTGTGCCGAAACGCTCGTCCATCGATTGGGGCTTATCGGCAGGGCGCTTGAAACGCAAAGCCTTCCCCCCTAAAGCCGCACGCGGCGCGGAGCGGTGGCCGAGTGGTCGAAGGCGCACGCCTGGAAAGTGTGTATACGGTAACCCCGTATCGTGGGTTCGAATCCCACCCGCTCCGCCATTTGTCCTTTTCCAGCCGTTCGCTGTCGTTCCCAGACTTGATTAAAAATCAAGGAATTCAAAGAAAAACTGTTTGCTGTTGTTTCTTGCCGTTTCTCGCCAGCCGCCTTACGGTGTGGGAAACAGTGTGGGAAGAACATGGCACGACTCACGGCAACGGCAGTCAAGGCAGCAAGCAATCCGGGGCGCTATGGCGATGGCGACGGGCTTTACCTCGTGGTCGGAAAAGGCGGGTCGAAAAGCTGGGTCGTGCGAGTCCAAAAGGATGGCCGCCGCCGCGACATTGGCTTGGGCAGTGCGAAAAAGGTGCCATTGAAATTGGCGCGGGAACGTGCGGCTGAAGTCCGCACCCAGGTCGAGATCGGCGTCGATCCCATTGCCGAGCGCAAGAAAGCGGCTGGCATTCCGACATTTCGCGAGGCGGCCATCAAGGTGCATGCCGAACAGAAGAAGGGGTGGAAGAACGCCAAGCACCGCGCGCAATGGCTTTCCACGCTGAAAACCTATGCCTTTCCCGCTTTTGGCGACCGTCCGGTCTCGCAGGTTACCGAAGCCGACGTGAGAGACGCGCTCATTCCAATCTGGCTGACCAAGGGCGAAACGGGCCGGAGGCTCCGGCAGCGTATCAACACGGTGATCGATTGGGCGGTGGCGAAGGGGTATCGCGAGACGTCACTTGCCTTGCCTGTCATCGATAAGTCGCTGCCCAAGCAACGGGCAAAAGTGAAGCACCATCGCGCCTTGCCCTATGCGGAGCTTCCCGAGTTTTCCGTAGCCTTAAAAAACAAAGAGACAATCGGGCGGCTGGCCTTGGAGTTCGCAATCCTCACGGCGGCGCGATCGGGCGAGGTGCGGCTGGCGACGTGGGATGAGATCGACAAGAAGGCCAAGCTATGGACGGTGCCAGCCGAAAGAATGAAGGCGGGGCGCGAACATGTCGTGCCGCTGTCTGACGAGGCGCTGGACGTGCTTGAGCGCGCCAGGCCCTACCGACGTGGCGACAGCAACTTCATCTTTCCAGGGATGAAGCGTGGCCAGCCGCTGAGCGACATGACGCTGACCAAGGTGCTGCGCGACTTGGACGTAGACGCCACGGTCCACGGATTCCGGTCAACGTTCAGAGACTGGGTGGCGGAATGTACCGACTTTCAAGGCGATCTTGCAGAAGCGGCGTTGGCGCATGTCATCGCAGACAAAACTGAGGCCGCTTACCGGCGCGGGTCGATGTTGGAAAAGCGGCGCAAGATGATGATTCGATTTGGAGAATGGATGCAGTCCTGTTCGACGTGATCTTGAGCTTGTCATGTAGATGCGCGTCGAAGAACAAAAATATTTCTTGCTAGAATTCTTGGGGTTTTCTGCCGATTTTCTGAAACGCAAGGGTTGACGGAGCGTCGGGCACGGAAATGACTCTTGCGTACGAATCCTACTTTTCTCATCCTTTGTGTTGCCAGGATGTTCCCTGGTGAACATGCGCGGCCAAGGCCCGCGAAGGAGGAAAGATGGAAGTGCCTGAACTTTTGAATGAACGACTTTCTGGCGCGCTACAGCGTCGGAAGGACGACCGCCTACCGCGAGATCGCAGCGGGACGGTTGCGGATCCGGAAGCTGGGATCGGCAACGCGCGTTGCGCGCAAGGATGCCGAAGCCTGGGCGGCCAACTTGCCTGCACGTGGCGGGGAGGCTGCATGACCGACAGGCCACCAAAGGAAAGCCCCCCGGTCGCGGCAACGACCGAAGGGCATGAAAGTCCCCACTTGAAACCTTCGACCTCCCCTTACGCCAAAGAGGGCAATTTCTGCAAGCGGCTAAAGCGCGACATGCCCGTTTGTTATCGGCGTTTAATGGACCGTTGGAGCGTCAGGAAGCGCGATGCCCGCCCCTGGCACATGCAGAGGCCGTCAAAGCCGCCCAAGCGCGCTGAGCGAGTCCGCAAACGGCGTGGCGGCTGGACTCGTTCGTCGCAGTGCTCTTCGGTGATAATACAGCGAAAGAACAGCGAGAGCTGATCGGCTGGGGGCGGCGGGAAAATGCCTGTCGTCCCCACCTGATTTTCGACCAACTTGAAACTTGGACGCATGCGCCAATCCGCGCCTGTTAAAACAGGCGGGAAACAGGCCGTGCGTGAAGGATGGCACGCGCCTTGCAATCTTATAAGAGTAGGGGCTTATCCCCGCGCCGTCGCTCCAATTGGGGTGGTGCTCGTAACAACAAGAACCGTCGCAGCTGGTACCTTTCGCCAAAGCAGGCAAACATGCTGCAACTTGCGTTTGCGAGATCGATCGAACTGGGCGTGCCCTTTAATCGGCATTGGACGGTCCACCACGAGCGGGCAGGGATTACCAACGAAGATGGGGCCGCATTTGTTGGGCGCTTGCTCGCTCCTGCCGGACGCTACTGCCGGAGGCGGGATCGCTTTGCCGCCGCCTGGGTGCGCGAGAATGGTGACGGAAAAGGCTGTCACGTCCACATTGCCATGCATGTGCCTGAGACCGCGAAACTACGCGGCAATACGCGGCGCTGGATCGAACAGGCAGGCGGTACATGCCGCAAGGGAGTGAGCGTGGTGAAAGTTATTGGCGGGACGCTGGCCGCCAGCCGCGTGGGCGGTCCATTTTATGAAGCGAATGCCGATGTGCTCTTACGCTACTTCCTGAAAGGGGTGGATGCGGATTTGGGCAAAGAGCGCAGCTTAGAACTTTACGGCGAAGGCGGTCTCATCATTGGGAAGCGAGCCGGGCGAACGCAGAACTTGGGCTAACGTCCGCAATGGGGTGGAAAGCGGCCATTGAATAGCGATAAGACTGGATCCGACAATCAGCTAACCGAACAGTTCGCGGACGTTCATTAAAGTACGCACGTGGGCCGTCTGTTGATTGCCTTGTAGCGGCGCCTACCTGAAGCGGCCTAGCCGCAAGAATGAGGCATTTACCGGGGGCGCTTAGCTATAGTTTTGCGTACGGCAAGAGAGCTTGGCATCGTAGAGATTTCGCCGACAGAAGGAAGCCAAGTCTAGATATATTTCCTGCTCGATCATGGTCGATGCATTTTCGGCTGCCTTCGTAGCAGCTTCAAATTCTTTCTCGAAGACTCTCTTCCGAGACACACCCGTCCTTTCCTACAAGTCGAGTAGAAATACGGCCATAAAGTGGTCCGGGAACAGCTTCACCGGAGCAAGCGCCGTCGTAGTGCCTCTCGGCCGATGGACATCGCAGCTGTGACATGATCATCGGCTTCGGTGACAGTAGCAAGATGACCTAATATCTGCATCATGACATCGATGTCTTGGAGCTGACGCTGATACCTAAACATCAAGATAGGGTCGTTCGCCAATGAGTCGCCAAGACTTTCTAATCGCCGCTGGAGGCTTCTCATTTCCTCTGCGATCCGCGGCGAAAGCTTCGAACCGATCGAACACTGCTCTACTTCGAGTAAATTCGGAGCCACTCCTGCCCTGACCTGCGCGATCTTTGTGTCAACTTCTGCCTGTCCCCTTCCTCGCCGGCTAAGCCTTTCATAATCCGTAAATGGCTCGTCGAATGCGATTCCGGCTCTCGCCGCAGAAGACCAGGCGAGGCGGCAAGGAAGCGAAAAGTTCTTAATCTGCAATACAAAGGCAGACCCTAATGGTGCAGCGATATTCCCTACCAACAGAGCACCGCCGCGCGACACATCACGTATCTGCACCGGCTCTACTCGTGTTGCTGAGGCCAGCTTTCCAGCCATAAGGACGTTTGACCGAGCATCTCTGCGGCGGTTTTCGTCTTTCCTGCTCGTGTTGGCAAGCAGTGGTGCAATCGCGCTCATTCAACGAAAATATGTGACAAGGGGAAACGTCAGATTAGCAATCTGTTCAATTTGGTTAGATTGTTTGTTGTGAGGTCTTGGTCTGGGTCATTCTCCGCTAGATCGATTCTGGGACGTCAAGCTGACGACTTACTCGATGTCGGTAATCGGGCCGTTCGCTGTCCGGTCGATTGGGTTGGAAGCTGTCGCTGTAGAATTCATTCGAGCGAGGAGACATATGTCGCGAAAGGACAGTCAGTGTCGCTAACCGCGTAGATGCGACCTTCCTGTCAAAGCACCTGCTTTACGCCCCAATGTCTCGCCAGAACGAACAGATCATCGATCTTTGCTTAACCCGTCCGGATTTAATGATGGTTGGTCACGAAGGGCATCATCTCTCCACTGGATGCTCGACTTGCTTTTCACTGGTCCTGGAAAGCCTAGAGGCTCTCGCTGCTTAGCAACGAGAGCCTCTTTCATTTCGTCACCGATCGAGGGTCGCAAATTCATTAGGGCATCGTTTCCGATCTTGCCGCGATGGCCTGAAAAGGCACCGCTCAGGTCAACTCAATGCCTCCTTTTCGAGCGGCGCACCGCCCGCTTCCTCAAGGGCGTCGCGAAGACCTAACACCTGCTCTTTCGACCTCGAGCTGTAAGCTCGGACCCGCGCTGACCCTGTTTCAAGGATAAGATGATACTTCGGCGCGGAGCTCTCCAGCCAAGCCCGATATGCCACGATGCCTATGGCGCCAACGAAAACTGCTTCCAGCCATGACGGTGAAGTCAGGAAGAACAGCCCACCGACCAGAGCAAGCAGTCCAGCGATCAGCAAAGCGTTCCCTTTGCGGACAGTCTCCGTCTCGATAGCGAAATTGACGATAGCGTCGAGATTGAAGTCCTGGGGGCCAATCTCCACAACATCGCAGCCTATGGATAGCGCCCCCAATTGATCCTGTTTCATTCGCAGCCGTCGCCGTCATAGTCGACGACTTTATTGAGGGTGCCAGGATGTGCGGAGTGGGCAAGTAGCAAGGCCTCCCCCAAGACGATCGGCAAACAGAGCGCGAGCCAAATCGATCGAATCACGGAACTCTCCCACATTCGATTCGGCAGAGCTCTGAAACACCCATCTGTAACTTTGGTCAAGTTTTCACATGAGTGCGGCGTGACCGGTTGCCCCACCCCCAGATTGTCGAGGCCAAACGACGTGATATTCAATGAAGCGGTGACTTGAGTTGGGAGCTCATCCAATTTGCCGCTTGTCTCGCGCTGGCACGACGTTAGACTTATGATTGCTCGGTACCACCCAATCTGGTTTGGGGGCCGTCCGTTCTTAACTCGCTCACAAGAAACAGAACCTCTGGCGTGCCGCACGGTGAGCGGGTTGCACGGCGAAAAGCGTTCGTGGGGAAATTGCTCGACGAGCTTTATCGCTACGAACGCAAGGACGGCATTGAGATTGCGCCGATCGTTGCCTTGATAAGCATCTATCAGGCCCAGATATTTGGCTACCAAACGAAAATTCAGGACCTGATCTGCCACTTCGGCTCCTCGCCTCGACAGACCGCAGCTTTTACGGCGAGCCTACGCCGTCATGGCGTGATCGAGTATCGGGCCACGCACGATGGACGGCACGCCGTTGTTGTGACCGCCAAAGCGAAGGCGGAGCTAGATCGATATTTCGACAATCGGTTAGTCACTATGGATCAATAAGTCGGCTCATGGGTCGTTGCCAGCCTGGTCGGATTCGGGGTGGGAAGGAGACGCCGCGCAAATAGAACGAACGGAACAAGTTCCACCGCTAGGGCTAGTCGAACTGGACAGCCAAGGCGCAGCCGCGCTAGCCCCTGATGGGTTGTTACGTCTCCGATTCAAGATAGGTACTTATGTCTGCGTCCAGACTTCCGCTTCTTACCAATCCGGCGATACGCCTCATCATCACCATCGCGCTCATGGTCGGCGCTATGTTCGCCCCCATCGCCTTCCCATGGAAAGTGCCGTTATTCGCGGCGCTTGCTATGGTTGTTGTGTGGCTTGAGACGGGAAACTTAGAATGCATGGGGATTGGAAGGCGTCCGCTGCGTCCGACCGTGGGGTGGGCGATCGTCGGCTTCCTCCTGGTAGTTCTTCTCATTGCGCGAGGCATCATGCCGGTGATCGAAGGCGCAATGGGGATCGAGACCGACTATTCGGCCTATGGTGCTCTTAAGGGTAATCTCGAGTTAGTTCTCAAGCTTTTCGCTGGAGCTGCGATCAGCGCTATGATCGCCGAAGAGATCGTTTATCGGGGTTTCTTCTTCCACCAACTCACCGCACTATTCGGCAATGGCAAGGTAACACGCGCCGTGCTGATAATCCTCGGCGGCTTCGTTTTCGCGCTCCCGCACAGCGAGCAGGGAATGGTCGGCATGACGGCCGTCGCGCTCACAGGCATAGTTTTCGGCTGGCTGTTCTTCCGAGGCAACAAACGAAACCTGCTCACTTGCATGCTCGCTCACGCCATGATCGATGTTTGGGGCCTCTCAAGCCTCTATTTCGGCTGGTATTGAGAAGCGGAAATGGGAACTCTTCGAATGGGGGCCGGCCGACTGACAGATTAGGTGCGCGAGGTTGAGGCTTGGACCAATGTCCGCATCTGGGTCGTTAGCGGACAGTCCGCTCCAATCACCTGAATGGGTTTAGATACCAATACGCTCGCGGGCGCACGCGCGCGAGGGGAGGGGGTGGTCAAATCCTTGGGAGTTGCAAACCGTAAACCGGTCCCGCTCCGTCACGCTATCGCTAACACAGCTTTTTTCGACCGTCCGGAAACGACCCAATTGCGGACCTAAGCAATTCAGATTTTCTCAACGCTTCGCGCAAGAGTTTTGAAGCGAGTGCCATCGTCCTGACGAACGGTAATCGTCAGATTACCCCCCTTGCTGCGATTAAGGTCCTCCACCAGTCCTGTCTTGCCTTTGTGGACTCCGGCACTGACCTTGCATTTGTCGCCATTCACGACCTGCGTCTGCTCCTCGGGCATGAAATCCTCCTCACGCAATGAATTGATTTGGTCTTTGCTGATGCAAAATAGCTAGCACGGAGAACATTAGATTGCATTGAAGGTCCGCAAACTACCCCGAAAGCGACCAGGCAGCGAACGACCCCATTGCGGACGACAGTCGTCTCGGCGCTGTTGATCCTTTGCTGCACTTGAAAATCAGACACTCAGTCACCATGTAGTTATTAGCTACCAGTCGCAATCGACGGTCACTGCTTCCTCCGTTGGGAGCCCTCTCCTTCAGTTACGCCTTCTAGTTGCAACGGGCCTGCATCTGGCTCGCTGCCGTACGTGCAAAGGGGACTTCCTATGACAAGACTGCAGGCATTAGCCGTTGCGGCAGTTTACACCTTCGCTCTTGGCGGATGTGTTGGCTCCAACACGCCGCAGGATACAGGCGAGCGCATTTCTGAGCGAGGCAGCCAAATCAGTGAATATGGCGACGCATGGTCCGCAGGCCAAAGTGACGTCGAGCAGGGCGAGCGAACAATCGAGAAAAGCGACAAGACCATCAAGAGCGCACGAAAACAAAGGGAGGACGCCCTCGAGGCGCTTTCATCAGCGGACGACAAGTTGAGGATTGCTGAAGCGGAGAGGGCGACTGCCGAACAACGCATCGCGAATGGATACGAGAGCATGCGGCGTGCTGAGGAAAATTACGCTGCGGTAAGATCAGGGCCATCGGCACATGAAGATTCGGGTCCGGAGGATGAATAGAGTTCGACAGATAGTTAGACGTTAGTATGGATCCGTCCGACATCGTCGCGTTGTCGGACGGACCGCGTTCTTCAAGACCGCGCTGCAAGCAAGAGAGAACGTACCCTGCGTCTCTGTTGCATTTCGCACCCGACTCCCGAGGAGGGGTTTCGATGACCATCAATGAATTGCTCTACGACCATCAAAAGGCATTGCTGCGATATCAGCATTCCAGCCCTGCTGAAGAGCGCGAAGTGCACTGGGCCGACGCGGTGATTGCAGCGAGCCAACTAATGGAATGGCGTGAGGCAAACGGGGTCCAGCCGCACGGCTTGCCAGAAGGGACGACACCGCTCGGCAACACGACCATGATGCACAGCGGATCTATCGCTGCCCAACCTCGCGGCAGGCTAAACGAATGGGAGAACGAAGGCGGCGCATTGGCCCGGCGCGGTGTGCCGAGGCCATCATCGGATTTTATCGTTATGTCCGCCGGTCAGTTTTTTGTCGGTCAGAACCAGTTCGATAATCTTTCGGTTGCTGTGGCCTATACTCGGCGATACTGAGCCCGCCATTCGCGTCGATTGCTCGTCGTTTCTCTCTGAGAAAACTTCCAACAACCAAATAGATAGATTGGGGACGCGGCCATGCGAGACCTTAGCTACTTACTTTCTCTCGCAGGGATCGCTGTCATTGCGAGTGCGGCAGTTGCTTGGTCAGCCTGGTACTATCTTAACGACCGGCACCTGAACGACGGAAACACACGCTTTCGTTTCGGCCAACTCAGTGAAGGATTATACCTGATGGGTGCAGCGATTTGTGCAGTGGCAGCGATCGTCGCGATCATCGGATGGTTTCAGCGATGACTGCAGTCTGAAACTGGAGGGAGCGGCATTTCCTCTGACCAAATGCGGTGTCCGCTTCCCACCCCATTGCGGACATGGGGGGCAAATCGCTATGACGATGAAAGCGGACATCCCACCGCTCAAGTGAAGCGAGCTTGTTGTGGTAAGGAATGTGGGAAAGCTGACAAGTCAGTTTCTTTTTATCTCAATAAAACAATTAAATAGGCTGAAATAGGGGCAGACACCCGCTCCGCCATTTCCAATAGGGGGGACTGATGACCGAACCGACCTTGTCCGGCATTGCCACCGACCTCCTCACGCGGACCGCGTCGACGGCGCGGGTACAGGGTATCGTGCAGTTGAGCCTCGCCCCGGTCTTCCTGCTCGCTGCGATCGGCGCGATTCTGAACGTCATGAACGCGCGGCTGATCTGGATCGTCGACCGCGTCGAACGGCTCGAACGGCGCGAGGAAGGCGGGCATGTGAGCCGCGAAGTCGACGAACTGCCCGCGCTCCACCGCCGGCAGCATTATGCGCAGGTCGCGATCAACCTCGCGACAGCCGCGGCGCTGACGATCTGCGTCGTGGTCGCGCTCTTGTTTATCTCGGCATTCATTCGCCCGGCGATCGGGACAGTCGTTGCCATCCTCTGGATCTCATCCATGGCGCTGGTGTTCGGCTCGCTCTTCTACTTCCTGCGCGAGACGCAGCTGGCGACCAGCACCATTCGCGAACGCCGCAAGCTCGCCGAGAAAATCCGCGAGCAGGAAGCTAGCGCCGAAGACTGAGCAGCGCGTCGACGAAGACCTCCGGCACATCCTCCTGACAGAAATGGCCGCCGCCTTCGACGATGCGGTGCGGCTGGCCTTTCGCGCCGGGCACTGCCTTCTGGAAGAAGGAGTCGCCGCCTTTAGTGATCGGGTCCTGGTCGGTGAAGAGGGTGAGGAAGGGGCGATCGAAGCGGGCGAGGCCTTGCCATGCCTTCACATTGTCGATGGCGCCGGGGTCGTCTTCGCTGATCGGGACGAGCGCGGGGAAGGCGCGGGCGGCGGCCTTGTGCGCTTCGTCGGGGAAGGGCGCGTCGTAGGCGGCGGTCTCAGCGTCGGTTAGCTGATTGACGGTCGCGCGCTGTAGGAGAGGTCCTATGCGAAAGTCGGGGCTGGTGCGCGCAAATTCGCGCCAGGCGAGAAAAGCGTCGGCGGGTTTTCCCTTGCCGACGGGCAGGAAGGTGTTGGACGCGACGATGAATGCGAAGCGGTCGGGATCGAGCCCTGCGAGCCGCAACCCGAGCAGCCCGCCCCAGTCCTGGCAGAACAGGCCGATATCGCGAACATCGAGCGCGTCGAGAAACTGGCGCAGCCAGTCGGCGTGGCGCGCGTAGGTGTAGAAATCGATGTCGGCGGGCTTGTCCGACTTGCCGAACCCGATGAGGTCGGGCGCGAGGACGCGGCATCCCGCCTCGGCTAGCGGGCCGATCATGTGGCGGTAGAGGAAGGACCAGCTCGGTTCGCCATGGAGCAGCAGGATGACCGGGCCGTCGCGCGGTCCCTCGTCGACATAATGCTGGCGCGCGGTCAGCCCGTCGCCAATGTCGATGTCGAGATAATGGGGCGCGAAGGGATAGTCGGGCAGGTCGGCGAAACGGTCGTCGGGGGTGCGCAAGATATCCAAGGGCGCGAGCCTACGCCCATCACCGTCCAAAGCCCATTCGATTTTCACGCAAAGCTGGGCTAGAGCGCGAAGCGAATGAACCACGCCTTCCCCTCCCCGGCCACCTGGAGCCCCTCGCGCTGGCGCCAGCGCGACGCCCGGCAGATGCCGCATTATGACGATCCCGCATTGTTGCTGGCGGTCGAAGAGCAGCTCGCCGCCGCCGCGCCCGTCGTGACGCCTGCGGGATGCGCGAGGCTGCGCGAAGAGATGGCGAAGGTCGCGAAGGGCGAAGCATACCTGCTGCAGGGCGGCGACTGCGCGGAAAGCTTCAACGACGCGGTTGCCGATCGTGTGGCGCGGCTGTCGGGCCTGTTCGACGCGATGGACGGCGTGCTGTCGGACGGACTAGGCCTCCCCATTCTTCACGTCGCACGGATAGGCGGACAATTTGCCAAGCCACGCTCGGCCGCGACCGAGGCGCGCGGGCCGGTCGAACTGCCCGCCTATCGCGGCGATATCATCAATGGCATCGGCTTTTCGGGCGAGGAACGCCGCGCCGATCCGCAGCGCATGCTGCGCGCGCATTTGCAGTCGGTCGGGACGGTGGCGACGCTTAAGGCAGCGCGGGGCGGACGCGACCCGGTCTATACCAGTCACGAGGGCCTGTTGCTCCCTTACGAGGAAGCGCTGACGCGGCAGGACGAGGACGGGCGCTGGTGGGCGACCTCGGGCCATATGCTGTGGCTCGGCTATCGCACCAACGATCTCGATGGCGCGCATGTCGACTATCTGTCGGGCATCGAAAATGTCGTGGGCGTCAAGGTCGGGCCGGGCATGGACGCCGACCAGGTGCTGGCGCTCGCCGAGCGGCTCGACCCGCGAAACCGCGCGGGCAAGCTGCTGCTGATCGCGCGCTTCGGGGCGAAGAGAATCGAAGCCGAGCTGCCTGCGCTGATGCAAGCGACCCAAGCCGCAGGCCTCAACGCCGCGTGGAGTGTCGATCCGATGCACGGCAACACCGAGACGATCGAAGGACGCAAGGTCCGGCGCGTCGATGCGATCGAACGCGATATCGCCGCTTTCTTCGCGATCGCGCGGGCACAAGGCGTGCATGCCAGTGGCGTGCATCTGGAAATGAGCCCCGACGACGTGACCGAGTGCCTGGGCGGAAGCGGGCCGACCGACCCGAGCGATCTCGACCGCGCCTATCGCACCGCCTGCGACCCCCGTCTCAACCCGGGCCAGGCCACCGCGCTCGCCAGTTTCATCGCGGGGCTCGCATGAGCGCCATGAGGGGGGCGGCGTCGCCCGAATATGGCGGCACGGCCAGCGTGCCCGGCGACAAGTCGATCGCGCATCGGGCGCTGATCCTTGCTGCACTGGCGCAGGGCACCAGCCGGATTTCGCGGCTTCCGAGCGGCGAGGACGTGGCATCGACCCGCAAGGCCGTCGAAGCGCTCGGCGCGACCGTCGAGGCGGATGGCGACGACTGGCTGGTCACCGGCTGCGAATGGACGTCGCCGCCAGGCGACATCGATTGCGGCAATAGCGGGACGTCGGCCCGGCTGCTGATGGGCGCGGCGGCAGGATTTGAAGGGCTAAAGGCGACGTTCGTCGGTGACGAAAGCCTGTCGCGGCGGCCGATGCGGCGGGTGATCGATCCACTCTCGCGCATGGGCGCGTCGTTCGATGGCGGCGATACGCTACCGATCACCCTCACCGGCGCGACGCTGGGCGGGATCGATTTCTTGCAGCCGGTCGCCTCGGCGCAGGTGAAGACCGCGATCCTGCTGGCCGGACTGCGCAGCAGCGGGCCGGTGCGTGTGGTCGAGCCATTTGCCAGCCGCGATCATAGCGAAGTCATGCTGGCGCAGTTCGGGGTCGAAGGGTCGGTCGAGGAAATCGTCGACGGGCATGCGGTGTCGCTGGGCGACGCGCGCGCGCTGACCGCGACCGACGTCATCGTTTCGGGCGATCCATCCTCTGCGGCGTTCCTGTTCGCAGGTGCGGCGATCACGGGTGGGACCGTCACCGTCACCGACCTCAACGTCAACGCGACGCGGACCGGCTTTCTCGAGGCGCTCGACGCGATGGGCTGCACGGTCGAATTCGCCAATCCGCGCGATTGGGCGGGCGAGCCGGTTGCCGATGTGACGGTCAGCCGAACGCGCACGCTCCAGCCGATCGAATGGCATCGCGACAAGGTGCCGGCGACCATCGACGAGCTCCCTCTGCTGGCAATCGTCGCGGCGTTCGCGGACGGCGAGAGCCTGCTCGAAGGTCTCGGCGAGCTACGGGTCAAGGAAAGCGACCGGCTGGGCGCGGTGATCGCGGGGCTGGCGGCCAACGGGGTGAGCGTTTTTCCCGACGGCGACGACCTGCGCGTGCTCGGACGGGGCGCGGTGCGCGGGGGCGGTCGGATCATGGTCGGGCACGATCACCGCATCGCGATGGCTTTCCTGACCATGGGGCTAGGCACCAAGCAAGCGATCACGGTCGACGATATCACCCCGATTGCCACTTCCTTCCCCGACTTCGTAGAAGTCATGCGGAGCCTTGGCGCCAATCTGGAGGACGCCCTATGAGCGTGAACAGTTTCGGGACCCTGTTCCGGCTATCGACCTGGGGCGAGAGCCATGGGCCCGCGATCGGCTGCATGGTCGACGGCTGCCCGCCTGGGCTCGAACTGGACGAAGCCTTCGTGCAGCGCTTCCTCGACCAGCGTCGCCCCGGCACGGGCAGGAATGTCTCCCCGCGGCAGGAGCCCGACCAAGTGCGCATCCTGTCGGGCGTCTATGAGGGCAAGACGACCGGCACGCCGATCGGGATGATGATCGAGAATGTCGATGCGCGCTCGAAGGATTATTCCAAGGACGCGCCCTATCGGCCGGGCCATGCCGATTACAGCTATGACGCCAAATACGGCATTCGCGATCCGCGTGGCGGCGGCCGCGCGAGCGCACGCGAGACGGCGATGCGGGTGGCGGGCGGCGCGGTGGCGCGTCTGGTGCTGGAAGGTATCGAGATTTCCTCGCGCGTCGACGCGATCGGCGGCGAGACCGATGCGTCCAAGTGGGAAGCGATGCTCGATGCGGCGCGCAGCGAGGGTGACAGTCTGGGCGCGCTGGTCGAATGTTCGGCTAGCGGAGTCCCGGCAGGCTGGGGCGCGCCGGTCTATGCCAAGCTCGACGCGGTGCTGGCGGGGGCGATGATGTCGATCCCGGCAGTCAAGGGCGTAGAGATTGGCGAAGGGCTGGGCGCCGCCGATCTCAAGGGTAGCGAGAATGCCGACGCGATGCGCGCGGGTGAAGACGGCCCGACCTTCGACGCCAATCATTCGGGCGGCATCGCGGGGGGCATTTCGACCGGGCAGCCAATCGTAGTGCGCGCCAGCTTCAAGCCGACGAGCTCGATCCGCAAACCCATCGCGTCGGTGAATGCCGCGGGCGAAGAGGTCGAGGCTTCGACTCGTGGGCGGCACGACCCCTGCGTGGGGATTCGTGGTGCGCCGGTGATGGAAGCGATGATGGCGCTGGTGCTGGCCGACGCCAAGCAGTTGCACCGGGGGCAGTGCGGCTAGGCCGCGTCCTTCCTCAAAATCCGCCGCGCCATCGGCATCGTCAGCAGTGTCGAGAAGACTGCCATCAGGACCAATGCGGTGAAGCTGGTCGCGCTGATCACGCCTTCGTCCAAGAGGATGTTGGCGAAGATGATCATGATCAGCGCCTTGGTCTGGAGCAGCCAGCCGACGAGCCGAGCCTGACCCTTGGGCCAGCCGAGCAAGTGACCGGCGAGTTTGGTGCCGATCAGCTTGCCCGCAACCGCCGCCAGCAGGAGGAGGAGCGCCGCGCCGAGCACGTCGAGCCCACCCATGTCCCAACGCGTCCTGAGGCCGGTCGACAGGAAGAAAACGGGCATCAGGAGCAGGAGCACCCGGTCGCGAAACTGGTCGAGCCGCTCGAGCCCGAACCAGTGAGCGTCGAGCACGGCGCCGGCGAGGAAGGCGCCGACCATGAAATGGAGCCCTGCCCAGTCGGCGGCGAAGGCCACCAGCAATAGCCAGCCGAGCGACAGCGCCCAAAGATCGCCGCCCTTGAGGCGTGCGAAGAGTTTGCGGGTGAGGATTGCGAGGATGGCGAAGGCAACGACGAACACGGCCTGCTTTCCGAGGCGGGCCGTATCGAGCAGGATCAGCGCGAGCACCCCCCAGACGGCGATATCGTCGAGGCTGGCGTAGCGCAGGATGCGCTGGCCGAGCGCGGTGCGCAGGATCTCGAGGCGCTCGAGAAAGAGGACGAGGATGGGGAGCGCGGTGACCGCGCAAGCCATGCCGATGCCCGCGACGAACTGCCAGGGCGCGCCCTCGGGTCCGATCCAGCGATTGTCGGTCAGGAGGATGAGGCCGGCGACCGCCCCGAGGGCGAGCGGGGCGAGGAGCGCGAGGCCCGAGGTCGTCAGCGCGTCCTTGCGTTCGCGCCAGGCGTGGCCGATGTCGACCTCGATCCCGGCGACGAACACGAACAGCATCACCGCCCAGGCGGCGAGCCCGAACAGCTGGTCAAGGGTGCGCGGGGTGAAGATCGCGTCATAGGCGGTGGGGACGAGCGCACCAACCAGCGCGGGGCCGAGCAGGATGCCGGCCATGATCTGGACCACGACCAATGGCGCGACGCGGTCGCCGCCAATCAGTCGCCACGCGAGCCAGGGCAGCGTGAAGATGATGAGCAAGGCGAGGAGGAAGGGCGCGTAAGCCGTCATCAATGGCACTTGAACCGGTCAAAGGGCTCGAGACAGGCGTTACACTGCCACTGCGACTTGCATGGCGTTGAACCGAAGCGGCTAATTTCTTTTGTGTCTAGCGAACCACATTGCGGGCATTCGACGTCCTTGCCCGGGTCGGGCGGGGCGATTCCGTAGGCCTTGAGCTTGGCCTTGCCCGCCTCCGTGATCATGTCGGTCGACCAAGGCGGGAAGAGGCGGGTCTCGATCGGAACATTGCGAAAGCCGTTGGCGTCGAGCGCTTCGCGGATCGACTGCTCGATCGCGACGGTGGCGGGGCAGCCCGAATAGGTCGGCGTGATGACCACGACGTCGGCGCTGACCTCGCGCACGATGCCGAGGTCCATGACCGACACGGCCGGAATCTCGGGATCGGGGACCCCGGCAAGCACCTCGCGGATGGCCTGCTCAGTCGACACGCTCGATCGCCAGCGCGATGCCCTGCCCCACGCCGATGCACATGGTCGCGAGCGCGCGCTTGCCGCCGGTGCGGGTGAGCTCCTCGGTCGCGGTCAGCGCGAGGCGCGCGCCGCTCATGCCGAGCGGATGGCCGAGCGCGATCGCGCCGCCGTTGGGGTTGACGTGCTCGGCATCGTCGGGGAGCCCGAGCTCGCGCAGCACGGCAAGGCCCTGCGCGGCGAACGCCTCGTTGAGCTCGACGATGTCGAAGTCGGTGATGTGGAGGCCGAGCCGCTCCATCAGCTTGGCCGAGGCGGGCGCGGGGCCGATGCCCATGATGCGCGGCGGGACGCCCGCGGTCGCGCCGCCCAGCACCTTGGCGCGGGGGGTGAGGCCGAATTTCTCGACCGCTTCGGCCGAAGCGACGATGAGCGCAGCGGCGCCGTCATTGACGCCGCTGGCATTGCCTGCAGTGACGGTGCCGTCGGGTTTGACGATGGGGCGCAGGCCCGCGAGCACCTCGAGCGAGGACAGGCGGGGATGCTCGTCGGCGTCGACGATGACGGGGTCGCCCTTGCGCTGCGGCACGGCGACCGAGACGAGTTCGGCGGCGAGGCGTCCGCTTTCCTGCGCGCGGGCGGCGCGGACCTGGCTCTCGTGTGCCATCCTGTCCTGGTCCTCGCGGCTGATGCCATATTCCTCGGCGACGTTCTCCGCAGTCTCGGGCATCGAGTCGATGCCATATTCGGCCTGGAGCCGCTTATTGACGAAGCGCCAGCCGATGGTGGTGTCGTAGACCGCATTGTCGCGCGAGAAGGCGGCATCGGCCTTGGGCATGACGAAGGGCGCGCGAGTCATACTCTCGACTCCGCCCGCGATCATGAAGTCGGCCTCGCCCGCCTTGATCGCGCGCGCGGCCATCGCGACGCAATCGAGCCCTGAGCCGCACAGGCGGTTGACCGTCGTCCCGGGCACCGCGTCGCCCAGCCCCGCCAGCAATGCCGCCATGCGCGCGACGTTGCGGTTGTCCTCACCTGCCTGGTTCGCACAGCCCATCATGATATCGTCGCATTGGTTCCAGTCGATTCCCGGATTGCGCTCTTTCAGCGCGGCCAGCGGGATCGCGGCGAGATCGTCGGCGCGGACCTTGGACAGCGCGCCGCCGAAACGGCCGATCGGGGTGCGGATCGCATCGCAGATATAGGCGTCGCGAAGCTCGGGCATGGAAGTCTCCTCTATTCGCGCCGGTCCTGCGACGAACTCAGGCGCTTTGCAAGGGCGGGCCTTGGCCCTAGGCTGGGCGGCATGGATATTCCCTCAGGCTGGAGCCACAGCGACGACGGCAAGGCGCTCCTGCGCACTTACGAATTTGCCGACTTCTCGGAAGCCTTCGCCTTCCTCACCCGCGTGGCGATGGAGGCGGAGAAAGCCGACCACCATCCCGAATTCACGAGCGTGTGGAATAAGGTCAAATTCCGCCTGACCAGCCACGATGCGGGCGGCGTGACCGAGCGCGACGTAAAGCTGGCCAAGATCATCGATAGTCTTCGTTGATGCATTCATCGGTGCGCCTTTTCTTCCGGACTGGGCTTCAAGCGCTGGTTGGCGCAGTCCTCGGCGGTGCACTTTTCGCGCTGTCGATCAGCGAGATTGCCCAACTTGGCGGCATCTTGTGGTTTGCCGCCCTTGGCGTCGCTTACTGCGACCAACTGTGGAACAAGTTTGTCGAGGATCGCGACCGCCGATAGGTCGCCTGTGCGACATTCACGCTTGCTTCAGGTCGATTTTCGCCTATTGTGCAGTGCAATGACTCGCTCGACCGCCCTTGTACGTCTCGCGATTTCGGCTGCTTTCGGCATGCCGATGTATCGTCGCACGTGCAAAATCGGGGCGGTGGAGACGCGTTAGACTAGTTAGCTAGAACCAACACGAAACCATCGCCCGCCCGGCCACCGCCCGGCGGGTTTTTTATTGTTTGCAAGAAGGAAGTCACGATGTTCCAGCCCCGTATCGCCGCCGCGACCGAGAAGGCCGACTGGCAGCGCTATCTCGTCGCTGAAAACTGGTCACGCTTCACCCCGCGCGATCATGACACGTGGAACCGCCTCTATGCGCGGCAGGTCGCGCATCTCGAGGGCAAGGTTGTCTCCCCCTTCTTCACCGGGCTGCGCCGGCTCGACATGCAGGCGCCGATGATCCCCAAGCTCAAGATGCTCTCGGGCAAGCTGGAGGCGATCACCGGTTGGCGGCTGGTGTCGGTCGAGGGGATCGTCCCCGACGACGCCTTCTTCGCGATGCTCGCCGACCGCGTCTTCCCGATCGGAAACTTCATCCGCGACGGGCAGCATCTCGATTACCTGGAAGAGCCCGACTGCTTCCACGACATCTTCGGACACGTGCCGCTGCTCGCCTACCAGCCGGTCGCGCGGCTGATGGAGGCGCTCGGCCATCTCGGCGTCGCGGCCTGCGCGGCCGGCCATGGCGAGACGATCAGCCGGCTCTACTGGCATACGATCGAGTTCGGGCTAGCGCAGGAAAACGGGCAGACGCGGATCCTCGGTGCGGGGCTGGCCTCGAGCTTCGGCGAAGCGACCCATGCGCTGGAAGGCGACGTGCCGCGTCCGCGCTTCACGGTCGATCATGCCGCCGACACTGCCTACCGCAACGACACGTTCCAGCCGCTCTACTTCGTCTCGGACTCGCTCGAGGCCGCTACCGAGCAGCTCGAATCACTGTCGATCGAGGGGCTGGTGAAACTGGCCGCCTAGAGCTTCCCCCGCGGCCCGCCCCCGCTGGGCCGCACGCGCCCCGTCGCCCCATTTCCTCTCCGGGGTGGCGGGGCGTTCCCTATCTGGAGAGCAGGTAGCCGCCCGCGCAGGCGGCGAGCGACAGCAGCACCGACGCGACGACGTAGAGGGCCGCGGTCGCCGTTTCGCCGCGCTGCCAGAGCGCGAGCGCATCGAGGCTGAAGGCGCTGAAGGTGGTAAAGCCGCCGAGCAGCCCGGTGATGAAGAAAAGCTTGGCCGGCTGGCCGACGCCTTCGAGCGCGCCGATGGCAAGACCGATGACAAGGCCGCCGACGATATTCACCGCCAGCGTGCCGATGGGAAAGCCACTCCCGAACCAGGCCAGCGTCCACTTGCCGACGCCCCAGCGAAGCAGCGCGCCGAGCCCGCCGCCGAGGAACACCATCAGCGCGTGGATCAATGCGCGTCCTTGACCGGTTCGCCGCCGCCATGGAGCGGGTGGTGGCCGAAGGTGCGGGTGACGACCTGCACGATAATGAAGCCCCAGATGAAGCCGACGATGGCCGCGCCTAGCGTGTTGACGATCCACTGACCGACCGCATTCTCGCCCGCGATGGCGTCGGCGGCGGCATGGACCCAATCATAGACGAATTCGAGGAAGTGAAGCTCGTGGAAGCCGTGGAGGATGATCGAGCCGCCGACCCAGAGCATGGCGGCGGTGCCGACGACGCTGAGGAACTTGAGCAGCTTCGGGACGAAGGCGACGAGCCTGCGTCCGAAGGCGGCCGAGCCGCCCTCGCCCTTGGCCATGTGCAGCCCGATATCGTCGAGCTTCACGATCAGCCCGACCGAGCCGTAGACGATCAGCGTGACGGCGACCGCGACGATGGCGAGCGCGCCCGCCTGCATCCAGATGCCCTCGACAAGCCCCTGGCTGGTTAGTTCGTTGAGCGTGATCGCCATGATTTCGGCCGACAGGATGAAGTCAGTGCGGACCGCGCCCGACACCTGCCTCGCCTCGAGTTCGGCGGGCGTGTCGGCCTGTATCAGCGTCTTTTCGCCGTGATGATCGCCGGTGATTTTCTCGAGAATCTTCTCCACCGCCTCGAAGGCGAGGTAGGAACCGCCAAGCATCAGGATGGGATAGATCAGCCATGGCGCGAACTGGCTGAGCAGTAGCGCGGCGGGCAGCAGGAAGATCAGCTTGTTCTTCAGGCTGCCCTTGGTGATCTTCCAGATGATCGGCAGCTCGCGGCTCGGATCGAGCCCGGTGACGTAGCTGGGCGTGACCGCGGCATCGTCGATGATGACGCCCGCCGTCTTCGACCCGGCGCGCCCCGCGGCGGCGGCGACGTCGTCGATCGACGCGCTGGCAGTCTTTGCGATGAGCGCAACGTCGTCGAGCAGCGCGATCAGTCCTGAAGGCAAGTCGTTTCCCCTGTCCGTGTGGTCCTTGTCTCAAGCATAAGACGCTTCGCGGTTCAAATCGTGCCGCTTGGATTTATCCGCACCAGCGGCTAGTCGGGCTTCCATGCTGTCCATGGATTTCATCAAGGCCCACACCGACACGGTGAAAAAGGCCATTGCCGACAAAAATGTCGAGCTCGATCTCGACGCGCTGCTTGCCCTCGAAGAGGAAGTGAAGGGCGCGAAGCAGGAGATCGAGGCGTTGCGCGCCGAGCGCAACCGAATTTCGGGCATGTTCAAGGACGCCGCGCCCGAGGAGAAGGCCGAGCTTGGCAGACGAGCCAAGGAGGCAGGCAAGCGTGCGGGCGAGCTGGAAAGCGGGATCGCCGACAAGCAGCAGCAGCTGAAGGACATGATGCTGCTCGTCCCCAATATCCCTTATGAGGGCGCGCCGGTAGGGCCGGGCGAGGACGACAATATCGTCATTCGCACGGAAGGGGAGAAGCCGAGCTTCGACTTCACGCCGCGCGATCATGTCGAGCTGATGGAGATGAACGGCTGGGCCGACCTCCAACGCGTGACGCAGGTGTCGGGGAGCCGCACCTACTGCCTCAAGGGTCGCCTCGCGCTGCTCGAACAGAAATTGATGGCGTGGGCGCTCGAGACGATCATGGGCAACGGGTTCGATCCGATCACCGTGCCCGCCATCGCGCGCGAAGACGCGTTCGTGCGGCAGGGCCAGTTTCCGGGGCATCGCGAAGAGACGTACGAGCTGGAGAAGGACGACCTGTTCCTGGCGGGCACTGCCGAGGTGGTGCTGACCGGGCTGCATTCGGGCGAGATCCTCGAGGCGGACCAGCTACCGGTACTCTATGCGGGCTATTCGCCCTGCTTCCGCCGCGAGGCGGGGAGCGCGGGGCGCGACGTGCGCGGGCTGCTGCGCGTCCACCAGTTCGTAAAGGTCGAGCAATATGTCATCTGCGAGGCGGATGAGGCGGTGAGCGCCGAGTGGCACGCCAAGCTGCTCGCGGCGGCCGAAAGCCTGCTGCAGGCGATGGAAATTCCCTACCAGGTGATCGAGACGTCGACCGGCGACATGGGGCTGGGCAAGTATCGCATGAACGATATCGAGAGCTGGGTGCCCAGCCTCGACAAGTATCGCGAGACGCATAGCTGCTCGACGCTGCACGACTGGCAGGCGCGGCGCGCGAACCTTCGCTATCGCAACAGCGACGGCAAGGTGGTGCATGCGCACACACTCAACAACACGGCGCTGGCGAGCCCGCGCATTCTCGTGCCCTTTCTCGAGAACCACCAGCAGGCCGACGGGCGCGTGAAGCTGCCGCCTGCCATCGCCGCGCTGATGGGCGGGGAATATCTCTAGGCGAGGACCGCCTTAGAGCCGTCTTGTTGTTGCCATACACTCCCCCCATATTGGGAGTGTGAAGTGGTCGAAACAGCCTTTGCCGACGCCTGATCGCGAGGTCGATCCGGGCGATGTCGCGCCCTCCATGTGGTGGCGCGCACGGCTGGTCGCGTGGCAGATGCCGCGGCTTTTGGCCCGGCTTGGCCATCTCGATCCGCGCGGGCCCGAGGAAGGGCCGCCCGCGCTCGTCATCCCCGGCTTTCTCGCCAGCGACCGCTCGACCATGGAATTGCGCCGCGCCTTCGCCCGCTCGGGCTGGCGCGCGCATCCGTGGGGCATGGGCGTCAATCGCGGGGCGCGACCCGAAACGCTCGACCTGTTGTCCGAGCGGCTGGATGCGATCGAGGACGACCGCAAGGTGCTGATCGTCGGCTGGAGCCTCGGCGGGCTGTTCGCGCGCGCACTGGCGCATCACCGGCCCGACCGCGTGCGCGCGGTGGTGACGCTGGCGTCGCCTTTCTCGGGCGATCTCAAGACCAACACCAACGTGCGCCACCTCTACGAACGGATTGCGGGCCACGACGTCAACCAGCCGCCCTTTCCGCCGGGCGAGGGTAAGCCGCCCGTACCCAGCCTCGCCTTCTGGTCGCGCGAGGACGGGATCGTCGCGCCCAACGCCGCGCGCGGGTCGAAGGACGAGGTCGACCGCGCGATCGAGATCGACACGCACCATATCGGCGTCGTGCTCTACCGCCCCGCGCTGAGCCAGGTCTGCCATCAGGTGCGCGGCTTCGTCGAGGAATGCGAGGGCTGCTGCCCGATCCACGGATCGAAGCCCAACTAGCCCCGGACTTCCGGCAATTTTCGATAAATGCGAGTCGCCCGCTTGACTCGAATCGCGTGAACGCGGGATAAGAACAAAACTAGAACAGAGTATCGCGAGTCGTGTGGCGACAGGGTCTATCCTTGCGGCCGGCGACCGCACCGTGGGCGGCGCGAAGAGCGTCGGCGCGGGCGGTCGGTCATGGTCTTCTTCCCTCCTTCCGGGCCGGAACGGAGCGCGTGTCCCCGCGCCCGATGCCACAGCGCATGCCGCGCCCGGAGGGCGTCCGGCCGGGGCGGCCTCCCGACTTCCCGCCCCGGCCGGACCAACCTTGTCCGAACTTTTCGCCGTCCATCCGCGCGATGCGGGCTGGGCCGGGTTGCTGCTCGCGACGCTGCCGCGGGACGGAACGGTGCTGTGGGTGCAGGAACGCATGGCGATCCTGGAAGCCGGACGCGTACATCCGCCGGGCCTGCCGCCGATCGACCTCGTCCATGTCGAGGCGCGCGATGCGAAATCGGCGCTGTGGGCGATGGAGGAGGGGCTTCGATGCAGCGCGCTAGCCGCCGTCATCGGCGAGTTGTGGGGCGAGCCGCAGGCGCTCGACTTCACCGCCACGCGCCGCCTCGCCTTCGCGGCCGAGGCACATGGCGTGCCGTGTCATCTGGTACGGATCGGGGCGGCGGGCGCGAACCTGTCGGGTGCGCGCTTTCGCTGGCGCGCGGCCAGCGCGCCGAGTCTTGCCCATCCCTACAATGCGAAGGCACCGGGGCCGCCCGCGTGGGAGGCCGAACTGTTTCGCGCGCGCGGCGTTCCGCCGGGCCAGTGGGTGGTGGCGCATGAAGAGGGTGATCGCGATCTGGTTGCCGCGCCTGTCGATCGAACGCTGGGCGAAGATAGAGGCCGCCGCCGAGCAGGATAAGGATGCGCCGCCGCCGATGGAGCGCCGCGTCGCGCTGACCCGCGAGGGGCCGCACGGGCTGATCGTCCACGCGGTGAGCGATGCGGCGAGCGAGGGCGGGGCGCGCTCCGGGCAACGCCTGACCGATGCGCGCGCGCTCGACCCGTCGCTCGAGGCCGTGCCGTGCGACCTTCAGGGCGACACGGCGCTGATCGAACGGCTGGCGCGCTGGGCCGGGCGGTGGAGCCCCGAGGTCGAGGTCGACGGCGAGGATGCGCTGCGGCTCGACGCGACCGGGGTCGCGCATCTGTTCGGGGGCGAGAGGAAAATGCTCGACGAGATCGAGCGGCGCTTTGCAGGCCTTGGCCTCACCGCGCGCGTGGCGATGGCACCGACGCCTGCAGCCGCGTTCGCGTTGGCGAAATACGGATCCCCCGCTGGGGATGCGGGGCGGGGAATTTTGGACTTGGCATCCCCGCCCCGTAACAAGCTTGAACGCCGCTCGCAGCAGGGGCGGCTGGCGGCACTGCTCGCCCCGCTGCCGGTGGCCGCGCTGCGCCTGCCCGACACGGTCACGCGCACCCTGGAGCGGTTGGGGCTCAAGACGCTGGGCGCGCTTGCCGGCGTCCCGCGCCGCGGGCTGGCACGGCGGTTCAGGGAGCGCGACAACCCCTTGGATGCGCTCGACCGCATGCTCGGCCGCCGTGCCGAACCGCTCACCCCCACGCGGCTGGAGCCGCCACCGCGCGCGATGATGCGCTTTGCCGAGCCGGTGACCGACCCCGCGATCGGGCCGCAGGCGCTGGCGAAACTGGTCCCCGACCTCGCGCGCACGCTCGAAGCGAAGCGGCTGGGCGGGCGGCGGCTGGTGCTGAGCGGCTATCGCGTCGACGGCAGCGTGACGCAGGTCGAGGCCGCGACCGCCTACGCCACGCGCGACCTGACGCATCTCATACGGTTGTTGGCAGAAAAGGCGCAGGCGCTCGACCCGGGCTACGGGATCGACGCGGTGACGCTGACCGCGCTGTGGACCGAGCCGCTCGACGCGGCGCAGGATACGCTCGAGGGCGGGCAGCCGGCCGCCGTCGCGGTGGGGCAGCTGACCGACCGGCTCGCCGCCAAGCTGGGTGCCGAGCGGGTCTGCCGTCCCCAACCCTTTGCGAGCCACAAGCCCGAACATGCCAGCGGCTGGCGACAGGCGCTCGCCGACCCGCAGGAGGTCGAAGAGCCACCGCTCAAGGCCCCGCGCCCCGAACGGCTGCTCGACACGCCCGAGGCGATCGCGGTGATCTATGCCACGCCCGAAGGGCTGCCCCGCCGCTTCATGTGGCGCCGCGCAGTGCACGATATCGCGCGCGTCGAGGGACCCGAGCGGATCGCGCCCGAATGGTGGCGCGAGCGTGGCACTGCGCGGCTACGCGACTATTATCGCGTCGAGGACAAAAGCGGGCGGCGCTACTGGATCTATCGCGAGGGGCTGTTCGGGGACGGACGCGGGGGCGATCCGACCTGGTACATCCACGGACTGTTTGGATAGGCCATGCCCGACAAACCCGGACCACCATCGAAGCGCAAGCTGATGCTTGCCGACGGGATGCCGACCCCGGTCATTCCGCGCGCCGACTATGTCGAGCTGGCGGTCGCCACCCCCTTTTCCTTCCTCGAGGGCGCATCGGACGCGATCGAGCTGGTGCTGGCCGGCATGGACAAGGGCATGGACGCGATCGGGGTCGCCGACCGCAACAGCCTGGCGGGCGTGGTGCGCGTGCACAGCGCGGCGAAGGCGGCGGGGATGAAGCCTCTGATCGGTTGTCGGCTCGATCCCGTCGATGCGCCCGAGCTGCTCGCCTACCCGCTCACCCGCACTGGCTACGGCAACCTCTCGCGCATGCTGAGCCAGGCCAAGATGCGCTGCGACAAGGGCGAGTGCGACATCCGCCTGCCCGAGATTGCCGCGCTCGCCGAAGACATCGCTTTCATCGCGATGCCCGATGAGGACCTCGACGAATTCGCGAAGATGCTGCCCGCACTGGTGCGCGCGCTGCCGAACATGCGCCATGTCGCGGCAAGCTATCTCTATCGCGGGGACGATGTCGCGCGGATCGAGCGGATCGACCGGCTGGCGCGTGGACAGGGCCTTTCGATCCTCGCCACCAACGACGTCCATTATCACGCGCCCGAGCGGCGACCGCTCCAGGACGTGATGACCTGCATCCGCCACAAGACCACGATTGCCGAGGCCGGGTGGCGATTGCACGCCAATGCCGAGCGGCATCTGAAGTCGCCGGACGAGATGATCGCCTTGTTCGAGAAATGGCCGCACGCGATCCGCGCGACGCGCGACTTTGCCGACGCGATCGACTTCTCGCTCGACGAGCTGAAATATGAATATCCGCAGGAGACCTGTCCCGGCGGGCGCACCCCGCAGCAGCATCTCGAGCATCTGACCTGGGCGGGGTCGAGCCGGCGCTGGCCCAAGGGCGTGCCCAAGACGATCATCGCGCAGCTGCGCCACGAATTGCGGTTGATCGAGAAACTCGACTTCGCTCGCTACTTCCTCACCGTCCACGACATCGTCGCCTTCGCGCGCTCGCTCGACCCGCCCATCCTGTGCCAGGGGCGCGGGTCGGCGGCAAACAGCGCGGTCTGCTAC
The DNA here is from genome assembly GCF_019264355.1 of Sphingomicrobium clamense. Taxonomy (NCBI): domain Bacteria; kingdom Pseudomonadati; phylum Pseudomonadota; class Alphaproteobacteria; order Sphingomonadales; family Sphingomicrobiaceae; genus Sphingomicrobium; species Sphingomicrobium clamense. The sequence goes on from NZ_JAHVAH010000001.1 coordinate 138,053, forward strand.
TGCCTCGGCATCACCAGCGTCGACCCGTCGACCACCGACCTGCTGTTCGAGCGCTTCATCTCCGAAGAGCGCAAGGAGCCGCCCGACATCGACGTCGATTTCGAGCATGAGCGGCGCGAGGAGGTGATCCAGCACATCTACCAGAAATATGGCCGCGAACGGGCCGGCATCGCCGCGACCGTCGTCCACTACCGCCCGCGCATGGCGATCCGCGAGGTTGGCAAAGTCATGGGGCTGTCCGAAGACGTCACCGCCGCGATCGCGGGGACGGTGTGGGGCAGCTGGGGCGAGGAAGTGGGCGAGAACCGCGTCGAGGAGGCAGGCCTCGACCTTGCCGACCCGCATTTGCGCCGCACGCTCAAGATTGCCGAGCAATTGATCGGCATGCCGCGCCACCTCTCGCAGCATGTCGGCGGCTTCATCCTTACCGAGAAACCGCTGGTCGAGACCGTACCCGTGGGCAATGGCGCGATGACCGACCGCAGCTTCATCGAGTGGGACAAGGACGATATCGAGGAACTGGGCATTCTCAAGATCGACGTGCTTGCGCTGGGCATGCTGACCTGCTGCCGCAAGGCGTTCGATCTGATCGAAAACCACCATGGCGAGCGCTGGACGCTGGCGACCGTCCCGCGCGAGGAACCGGGGGTCTACGACATGCTGTGCGAAGGGGATTCGCTGGGCGTGTTCCAGGTCGAGAGCCGCGCGCAGATGAACATGCTCCCGCGCCTTCGGCCGCGCCAGTTCTACGACCTTGTCATCGAGGTCGCGATCGTGCGCCCCGGCCCAATCCAGGGCGACATGGTGCACCCCTATCTGAAGCGCCGCAGCGGCAAGGAGCCGGTGGAGTATCCGCGCCCGGGCGCCGAGCATGGGCCGCCCGACGAGCTGGAAAAGATCCTCAAACGCACGCTGGGCGTCCCGGTCTTCCAGGAACAGGCGATGAAGATCGCGCTCGATGCGGCGAAGTTTTCGAGCGCGGAGGCGAACCAGTTGAGGAAGGCGATGGCGACCTTCCGCAGCCGCGGGACAATCGACCTGTTGCAGGACAAGATGGTCGGGCGGATGGTGACGCGCGGCTACGACCAGGAATTTGCCGAGCGCTGCTTCCACCAGATTCGCGGCTTTGGCGAATATGGTTTTCCCGAAAGCCATGCGGCGAGCTTCGCGCACCTCGTCTACATTTCGAGCTGGCTCAAATGGCGCTACCCGGCGGCGTTCGCGGCGGCGCTGCTCAACAGCCAGCCGATGGGCTTCTACGCCCCCGCGCAGATCGTGCGCGACGCGCGCGAGCACGGGGTCGAGATCCGCCCCGTCGACGTCAATCACAGCGAATGGGACTGCACGCTGGAGCCGACCGACGCGAAGCCGGTGGCGCAGCGGCGTAGCTGGGGCTCGACCGCCTTGCCCGCGCAGGATTGGACGCCCGACAGCCTGCCGCCGCCCAGCCCCCGCATGGCGCTGCGGCTGGGGCTGCGCTGTATCGAGGGGATGCGGCTCGATGCGGCGACACGGATCGTCGCGGCGCGGGGCGACACACCCTACAGGGATGTCGAGGAGGTACGGCGGCGATCGGGCGCGGGCGTGGCGGCGATCGAGCGACTGGCCGAGGCGGATGCGTTCCGTTCGCTGAAGCTCGACCGGCGCGCTGCGCTGTGGGATGCGAAGGCACTGAAAGGCGCGCCCGACCTGCCGCTCTTCGCCGCCGCAGACGCGCGCGACGAAGGCTGGGAGGTCGAGCAGGTGCGCCTCCCGACCATGCGCCTGTCCGAGCAGGTGGTGAACGACTACCAGACCACGCGGCTATCGCTGAAGGCGCATCCGATGCAGTTCCTGCGCCCCCATTACGAGGCGATGGGCTGCGTACGTGCTGGCGACCTTCGCGACATGCGCTACGGGCGGCGGGTGACGCTTTCGGGGCTCGTGCTCATTCGCCAGCGGCCGGGCAGCGCCAAGGGCGTGTGCTTCATCACGCTGGAGGATGAAAGCGGGGTCGCCAACCTCGTCGTGTGGCCCGACGTGTTCGACGCGCAGCGCAAGATCGTGATGGGTTCGCGGCTGATGCGCGTGACCGGCATCGTCCAGCATGACGAGGCGGTGGTCCACGTCATCGCCGCGCGGCTGGAGGACGATACGCACCTGCTCCAGCATCTCTCGCAGGACCTGATGCCGACCACCCAGGGGCGCGGCGACGGGGGCGGCTCATGGAAGCCGCAGACCAGCGGCATCCACCCGCGCAACGTCCACTGCATCCCCAATTCGCGCGACTTCCACTGAAAATAATGTCCGATTCCCGCCACATTGCGTTCATGCGAGCGCCATCGTGGCGGTGATAATGCATACTCATGAAGTTGCGTCCGATCCCCAGCGCCCTGGCCCTTGCGGCTATGACGGCGATCGTTCCTGCCCAGGCCGCCAACCCTGCCCCGATCGAGGGCAAGTGGCGCAAGGGCAATATGGAGGTCGAGATCCGGCCGTGCGCCGATGCCTGGTGCGCGACCGTGACCGACGCCAGCGAAAGCCAGCGCGCCAAGGCCCGCAAGGGGTCGGGCGTCGAACTGCTCGGCCTGACGATGATCCGCGACCTGCGCCCCGACAAGAAGCCGGGCCGTTACAAGGGCCGCGTGTTCATCGCCGACCGCGACATGACGGTCAAAGGCACCGTCACGGTCATCAACGACCAACGGATCAAGGTGCGCGGCTGCGCGGTGATCGGCCTCATCTGCCGCGAACGCGAATGGGTGCGTACGGGGCGCTAGGCGCTCAGCCCAATTCCCCCGCCAGCACTGCTTCCTGCAGCGCGGCCATCTCGTCGGCCCAGTAGCGGTCACTGATCAGATAGGCGCTGTGGGCGCGGATCTTTTCGTGGAGCGCCTGCAGTTTCGGGCTGGTCTTCAAGGGCGCGTGATAGTCGACGCCTTGCGCGCCCGCGATCAGCTCGACCGCGACCACCCCCGCCGCGTTGCGTGCGATCTGGCCGGCCTTGCGCGCGGCAATCGGCGCCATCGAAACATGGTCTTCCTGCCCCGCACTGGTCGGGATCGAATCCACGCTGGCGGGATGGGCCAGCGTCTTGTTCTCGCTGACCAGCGCCGCAGCGGTCACCTGCGGAATCATCAGGCCGCTATTCACCCCGCCATCGTCGATCAGGAAGGCGGGCAGCCCGCTCATCTTGGGATCGACCAGCACGCTGGTGCGGCGTTCGGACAGCGACCCGACCTCGCATAGCGCCATGGCGATGATGTCGGCGGCGAAGGCGACCGGCTGGGCGTGGAAATTGCCGCCCGAAATGGCTTCGTCGGGCTCGTCCTCGGCAGTGCCGAACAGGACCGGGTTGTCGGTGACCGCGCGTGCCTCGACCTCGAGTATCTCGGCGGCCTTGGCGAGCAGGTCGGACGAGGCGCCCATGACCTGCGGCTGGCAGCGGAAGCTGTACGGGTCCTGCACGCGGCCGCAGCGGTGATGGCTGTCGACGATCTCGGAGCCTTCGAGCCAGTCGCGCAGCGCGGCTGCGACGCGGATCTGTCCCGGCTGGCCGCGCAGTTCGGAGATACGCGGATCGAACGGTTTGACGCTGCCCTTCAGCGCATCGACCGACAAGGCGCCCGCCGCGAGCGCGGCGTCGAACACACGTTCGGCAAGGAACAAGGCATCGAGCGCGATGGCGGTCGACGCCTGCGTCCCGTTGATCATCGCCAGCCCCTCCTTGGGGCCGAGCACGACCGGGTCGAGGCCGATGGCCTTGAGCGCGTCGGCGGCGGGCATGCGCTCGCCCTTGAGGTCGATCCATCCCTCGCCGAGCAGGGTCGCGGTCATGTGCGCGAGCGGGGCGAGGTCGCCCGATGCGCCGACGCTCCCCTGGCTTGGAACCTCGGGGATGGCATCGGCATCGACCAGCGCCTGCAATGCCTCGACCAGTTCCAGCCGCACGCCCGAGGCGCCGCGACCAAGCCCGATCAGCTTGAGGATCATCATCAAGCGCGTGACGTGGCGCGGGAGCGGTTCGCCCAGCCCGCAGCTGTGCGAGAGGATGAGGTTACGCTGGAGCTCGGCCAGCCGTTCGGCGGGGATACGCTCGCTCGCGAGCAATCCGAAGCCGGTATTCACGCCATAGACCGTCTCGCCAGACGCGACGATCCGTTCGACCGCCTTGTGGCTCTGGCGGATGGCGTCCTTCGCGCTGTCGGCGAGCTTACAGTCGGCGCCGCGCCACAGCTGACGAAGCTGGTCGAGCGAAACCTTTGGTGGGTCGAGTATCATGCGCCGCCTCTGCCAGAAAAGCGCTTGCCAGTCACAGTTTTTTCAAGCGTGAACAGAGGATGCGCAAACCGGATCGACTATCGTTAATCCTGTGTTGACCATCGCAGGTTAAACACCTGCCGAAATCATCAGGGGGTTACCATGCGTATCTTCAAATTGCTGATTGTCGACGAAAATGCTGCGAGCGCGATTGAATATGCCGTCGTCGCGTCGCTAATCGCGGTGGCCGCGCTGGCGGGCTACCAGAACCTCGGCAACGGGGTCACCAACCAGTATAACGGCATCGAAACCGAGATGGACTGACGCGTCAGTCGAGCATGGGCAGATCGAGCCCCTGCTCGCGCGCGCATTCCTTGGCGATTTCATACCCTGCATCGGCATGGCGCATGACGCCGGTGCCGGGATCACTCCACAGCACCCGCTTCAATCGCTCGGCAGCATCGTCGCTGCCGTCGGCGACGATCACGACGCCGCTATGTTGCGAATAGCCCATGCCAACGCCGCCGCCATGGTGGAGCGAGACCCAGGTCGCGCCGCCCGCCGTGTTGAGCAGCGCGTTGAGGAGCGGCCAGTCGCTGACCGCGTCCGATCCGTCCAACATGCTTTCGGTCTCGCGGTTGGGCGAAGCGACCGAGCCTGAATCGAGATGATCGCGGCCGATCACGACCGGCGCGTTCAGCTCTCCGTTCCTCACCATTTCGTTGAAGGCGAGCCCGAGACGGTGGCGCTGGCCTAGCCCAACCCAGCAGATGCGCGCGGGCAGCCCCTGGAAGGCGATGCGCTCCTTGGCCATGTCGAGCCAACGATGGAGGTGCGGGTCGTCGGGGATCAGCTCCTTCACTCTCGCGTCGGTCTTGGCGATATCCTCGGGATCGCCCGAGAGCGCGGCCCAGCGGAACGGGCCGATACCGCGACAGAAGAGCGGACGGACGTAAGCCGGAACGAAGCCGGGGAAGTCGAATGCGTTCTCGACGCCTTCGTCGAAAGCTTCCTGACGGATATTATTTCCGTAATCGAAGGTCGGGATGCCCATTTCGTGAAACGCAAGCATGGCGCGAACATGTGCAGCCATCGACTTTCGTGCCTCTGCCGCGACCAGCGCCGGATCCTTCTCGCGCATCTCGACCCATTTCGCGGCGCTCCAGCCGGCAGGGCAGTAGCCGTTGGCCGGATCGTGCGCCGACGTCTGGTCGGTCACCGCGTCGGGACGGATACCTTTTTCGACCATTTCGGGGAGGATTTCGGCAGCGTTGCCGAGGACGCCGACGCTGACCGGACAGTCTGCCTTCCCGATAATCTCGAGCGCCTCCTCGATGCTGGCGGCGCGATGGTCGAGATATCGGGTTTCGAGCCGCTTCTCGATCCGGCTTTCCTGGCATTCGATGGCGATGCAGTGCGCGCCCGCCATGACGGCCGCGAGCGGCTGCGCGCCCCCCATCCCGCCAAGGCCCGCGGTCAGGATCCACTTGCCCGACAGGTCGCCGCCAAAATGCTGGCGGCCCATTTCGGCAAAGGTCTCGTAGGTGCCCTGTACGATCCCCTGGCTGCCGATGTAAATCCAGCTGCCCGCGGTCATCTGGCCGTACATCATCAGGCCCTTGGCATCGAGCGCGTTGAAATGCTCCCAATTGGCCCATTTGGGGACGAGGTTGGAGTTGGCGATCAGGACGCGCGGGGCATCCTTGTGGGTCGGAAAGACCCCGACCGGCTTGCCCGACTGGACCAGCAGCGTCTCGGTCTCTTCCAGCCGCTCGAGCGTCTCGACGATCTTGTCGTAGGCAGCCCAATTGCGCGCCGCGCGACCGATCCCGCCATAGACGACCAGCGCCTGCGGGTCCTCCGCCACATCAGGGTCGAGATTATTCTGCAGCATGCGGACCGCCGCTTCAGTGGTCCAGTGTTTGGCGATCTTCTCGGCCCCGGTGCGGGCGCGGATGATACGGCTATTGTCGCGTCGAGCATTGGTCATGGCACGCCTCTAGCGCCTGTCGCCGCGAAGCCCAAGGCCCGTTGCATCGCGCAAGCGGACCTGCAACGGGTCGCAGAACGAAGGAGTTTGCATGGCCGACCTGGTTGCGAATGCGCGTGCGATCATGGCACATATCGCCCACAAGCTCGAAGCCGACATCAGCGTCGAGCTGTGGAATGGCGAGGTGGTGCCGCTCGGACCGGGCGCGCGCGACGACATCCGGCTGGCCATTCGCTCCCCGCAGGCGATCGGGCGACTGGTGCGCTCGCCCAAGCTCATGACGGTGTTCGAACTGTTCATCGCCGGACAGCTCGATTTCGTCGGCGGCAGCCCGCTCGAGGCGCTCGACCGATGGGACCATATGCGCGCGCTGGGCCTGAAGCGGACGCTCGACAAGTGGTTGCTGCTGAAGAATGCCTGGCCGTTCCTGTTCGTACGCGGCGACGCGAAAGGCGGGCTCGACTTCGACAAGCGTGTCGCCGACAGGCCTGAGGAGGGTCGCGACGACCAGGAACTGATCGCCTTCCACTACGACGTGTCGAACGAATTTTACGAGCTCTTCCTCGACCCCGAGATGCAATATTCGCCGGGCTATTTCGCCGCGCTCGACACCGAACTGGCGGCGGCACAGATCGCCAAGATGGACCATATCTGCCGCAAGCTCGCGCTGGAGCCGGGCGACCGCGTGCTCGACATCGGCTGCGGGTGGGGCGGCATGGCCTGCCATACGGCCAAGCATTTCGGCGCGAGCGTGCACGGCGTGACCCTGTCGCAGGAACAGCATGACGAGGCGATCGCGCGCGCGGAGCGGATGGGGGTGAGCGACCTCGTCACGATCGAACTGTGCGACTTCCGCTCGATCGTGCCCGAGGGACAGTATGACAAGATCATCCAGGTCGGCATGTTCGAACATGTCGGACTGGACAATCACGACGCCTATTTCCGCCATGTCCACGACCTGCTGCGCCCGCGCGGGCTCTACCTGCACGACGCGATCACGCGCCGCGCGCCGCTCGACCCAAAGTTGCTGCGCAAGCCGACCTCCTACATGAAGGTGCTTAACCGCTATATTTTCCCGGGCGGGGAGCTCGACCATATCGGCATGACGATCACCAATATGGAGCGCAACAAGTTCGAAATTCGCGACGTCGAGAGCATGCGCGAACATTATTTCCTCGCGCTCAAGGCGTGGAGCGAGAATCTCTACGCGCGTCGCGAAGAGGCCGAGCGCATGGTGGGGGGCGGACGCGTGCGGCTGTGGCTGATGTATTTCGCGCTGTCGGCGATGGGCTTCAGGCGCGGCGCCATCTACGACTTCCAGACGCTGGCGATGCGGCGGCGAACGGGACTGACCGGCCTCCCCTTGTCGCGCGCGGACAGCTAGGCGTCCGCGCCCGCGACGATGCGGCGGTCGGGGCCGGGCAGGCCGATCCAGTAGCCAAGCTCCGCCAGATTCTCGACATTCCAGGCGCATAGGTCGGCGCGTTTGCCGGGCGCGAGCGCGCCACGGTCATGCGCTAGCCCGAGCGCGCGGGCGGCATGCACGGTGGTCCCCGCGACGACTTCCTCGGGGGTCAGCCCGAACAAGGTGCACCCCATGTTCATGACCAGCGGGAGCGACAGGGTCGGCGAAGTACCCGGATTGCAATCGGTCGCCACGGCGATCGGAACCTTGTGCTTCCGCAGGAGGTCGACCGGCGGCGGTGTTGTGTCGCGCAGGCAGTAATAGGCGGCGGGCAGCAGCACAGCGACCGTGCCCGAAGCCGCCATCGCCTTCACCCCGGCCTCGTCGAGATGTTCGAGATGGTCTGCCGACAGCGCCTTGTGCTTGGCGGCGAGCGCGGCGCCCTGCTGGTTGGAGAGCTGCTCGGCATGGAGCCGCACGGGGAGCCCGACCGCCTGCGCGGCGGTAAAAATCTTCTCCACCTCGTCGCGGGTGAAGGCGATGCCTTCGAGATAGGCATCGACGCTGTTGGCGAGCCTTTCGCGCGCGACGGCGGGGATCGTTTCTTTCGCGACGCGGTCGACATAGTCGCGGCGGTCGACGCCCGGCGGCAGCGCATGGAGCGCGAGCAGCGTCGGGACCACGGTCACGCCCTTGTGGCCGTCGAGTGACTTCGCGACGCGCAGCATCTTCAATTCGGTCTCGACATCTAGCCCGTAGCCCGATTTGACCTCGATGGTGGTGACGCCGCTTTTGGCCAACGCTTCAAGGCGGCGGCGGGCGGAGGCCAGCAGCGCTTCCTCGCTCGCGGCGCGGGTCTTGGCGACGCTCGAGACGATGCCGCCGCCCGCCTCGGCGATCTCTTCATAAGTCGCGCCCGCGCGGCGCATGGCGTGCTCCTCGGAACGATTGCCGCCGAACACGAGATGGGTGTGGCAGTCGATCAGCCCGGGCGTGACCCACGCCCCGCCCAGCGCAGTGACCTGGGCGGCGCGGAAACCCGCCAGTTCGGTCCGCTTGGCGACACGCACGATCTTGCCGTCGTCGATGCCGATCGCGGCATTTTCGATGATGCCCAGCGGGTTGCCCGGCTGGGGGACCATGGTGGCGACGTGGCAGTCGGTGAGGAGGCGTTCCCACATGAAGGCTGGCGATGCGCCCATGCCGTGCTATCCGTCAAGCCATGAGCTGGCCCAACCTTGCCGATTTGCTGGTCGAACGAGACGCCGATGCGCCGATCGGACTGGTCGGCGCGCCGCTGGCGACCGGATCGGTGACGCCAGGAAGCTGCGACCTCGCGCCCGAATTGCTGCGCAAGGTCATGGCGCGGATCGGCCGCTACGACATCGATACGGGCGAGGAGCTTGCCAGTCGGATTGCCGATCATGGCGATGTCGCGATTGCGGGGCTGAGCATCGAAGACGCCACCGGCCCCATTCGCGACGCCTGCGCGATCAGCGTCGAGCGCCACGACCTCACGCTGCTCATCGGTGGGAACAATGGGGTGACGAGACCGGGCGTACACGCGCTGGGGCTGCCGTTCGAACGAGTCGGCCTCATTACGCTCGACGCGCATTTCGACATGCGCGAGACCGAGCAGGGCCTGCGCAACGGCAATCCGGTCCGCGCGCTGATCGAGGACGGGCTGCCGGGCGCCAATATCGCGCAGATCGGGCTTGCGCCGTTCGCCAATAGCGCCGCGATGCACCGCGACGCGCTCGCAGCGGGCAATCGCGTCATCACGCAGGCGCAGGTCGACGAACATGGCATCCATGCCGCGGTCGAAGCGGCGCTGGCGCATGTCGCGCACTGCGACGCCATCATGGTCGACTGCGACATCGACGTGATCGACCGGGCGCAATTCCCGGGTGCGCCGGGCGCCCGGCCCGCCGGTATGCAGGCACGAGACTTCTTCGCTGCCGTGCGCGCGCTCGCGGCGCAGCCGAAGGTCAAGATGATTGACCTTTGCGAATGGGATCCGCCGCTCGACCCGACCGACCTGTCGAGCCTCGTCGCGGGCCGCTGGCTCGCCGAACTGCTCGCCGGCTTCGAAAGCCGCTAAAGAAAAAGGCCGGAGCGAACCCCGGCCTTTCCCTGTTTCGACCTAGTGGCCTGCACCCGGAGGCGGTTCCGCCCCCGCGAGATTGCGCACTTCCTTGACGTCGTGCGTCTTGCCCGCCGTCTTGTCGCCCTTCGCCAGCGCGAAGACGACGCCCGACAGCGCCGCGAGCGCGACGAGGTTGGGCAGCGCCATGGCGGCGTTGGAGATATCGCCGAGACGCCAGACCAGGGTCAGGTCGAGCGAGGCGCCGACGTAGATGATTACGCACCACAGGAGGCGCCACAGGAGGTGAAGCGTCTTCTCGCCCTTGAGGCTCGCACCCGGCGTGCGGTCGTAAAGGAAGGTGATCGCGCGTTCGCCATAATAGCTCCACGTGAGGAGCGTGGTGAACACGAACAGGATCAGCGCGACCGACACGATTAGCGATCCGATCGGGACCCCCAGCACCGGCAGCGGGAAGGCTGCCGCGAACGCACCCGAGGTCATCTCGAAGCCCTGCAGGTCCGACTGCCAGGCATGCGCCACCGTGCTCACCGCGCCCGTTTCAGGATCGGTCAGCTGGAAGTCGCCAGCCACGGTCAGCATCACCAACGCGGTCATCGTGCAGATGACGATGGTGTCGATGAAGGTGCCGAGCATGGCCATGTTGCCCTGCGAGCGCGGGTCGTCGGTCTGCGCGACCGCGTGCGCGATCGGGGTCGAACCCTGACCCGCCTCGTTCGAAAACAGGCCGCGCGCCACGCCGGCACGGATGGCCATCATGATCATCGCGCCGGTAAAGCCGCCGGCCGCCGCGTCGAAGCCGAACGCGCCCTTGAAAATGAGCGCGAAGGTTTCGGGCAGGTCGCCCGCGTTGAGGACCAGCGCGAGCAAAGCCATGATCAGGTAGGCGACCGCCATGAACGGCACGATCTTTTCCGCGACCGAGCCGATCGACTTGATTCCGCCGATGATGACGATGAACACCGCCACCGCGACGATCACGCCGGCAAGCCATTCTTCCATGCCGAACAGTTCGCCGAAGCTATCGGCGACCGAGTTGGCCTGGATCGAATTGCCCGTCACCATCGCCGATGCGAGCGTGCCGATGCAGAAGAGCACCGCGAGCCAGGTCCATTTCTTGCCCAGCCCCATGAGGATGTAGGTCATCGGGCCGCCGCGATAGACGCCCTCGGCATTTTGCGAACGATAACGGATGGCAAGGCTGCCCTCGGCGAAGGCTAACGCCATGCCGATCAGGGCGGTCACCCACATCCAGAAGATGGCGCCGGGGCCACCCAGCGCGATGGCGGTGGCGACACCGGCAAGGTTGCCGGTCCCGACCTGCCCCGACAGCGCCGTGGAAAGCGCGGCGAAGGGCGAGATTTCACCCGCGCCCGAGCCCTTGCGGCCCTTGAACAGGTTCTTGAACGCGGTGCCGAGCCCGAGGATCGGGTAGAAGCGAAGTCCCACCATCATCCACAGGCCGATGCCGAGCAGGATCAGGACCATCGGCGGGAACGGGATGACTTCGTTGCCATTCCACGTGCCACCCCAGATGAAGTCGCTGACGTTGACGATTTGATCGATCATTAGAGTGCGCCTCCCCCAGCGCTCTTACAAAAAGGATGCGCCACGATAGCGGTGCCGGGCGCACAAGCAAGCAAGGATGGTCAGGGACGAACGAATTGCTTGGTGACGATCTTCCAGTCGCCATCGAGGCGGTAGAGCCCGAGTACGTCGATGAAGGTCGGCGTCCCGTTGACCGACAATTCGCCGCGTACCATCGCCATGTCGCCCGAACAGTCGAGCAGTTCGAGGTCGGCTTCGACCGTGTCTTCGTTGGGCGTGCCGTCCATGCGGCCGCCGACCCAGTCGTCGATCGAGATCGAGGCGACCGCCCCGTCGCGCACCGCCTGCATCACGAAATTTTCGTGAAAGCCGTTGGCGACGGCCTCGGCATCGCGGTTGCGCCAGATGCCGTCGACATAGGCGGCCTGGACCGCCTCGACGGCGCCCGCGCACCGGTCCTGTGTGTCGAGCGCATTGGCGCCGATCAGCGCCATCGCCATCGTGATCATCATGGTCGGATCTCCCCTGTTGCGTTGAAGCCGAGCCTAGGCGGCAGGGCCGTGCCGACAAGCCGCTTTCGATGAATGGTGCCTAGAAGAGCCCCAGCGCGCCGATCTTCGCATCGAGATCGATCTTGCGATGGGAGAGGACGTCATGGCCCTTCTCGAACCGCTCCGGATCGTCGCCCAGCGCGTCGAGCGCAGCGTCGCGCTCCTCGATGAGCTCGGCCAGTTCGTCGCGATACAGCGCCACCATCGCGGTGAGGAAGCGGTTGACGGTCGCATCCTCTCTCGTCTCGTCGACGTCGTACGCGGAAAGGTGCGCAATTAGCGTTTCGGCCGGGTACATGAACTCGTTGGTGACGTGGCGGTTGGTCATGAACCAGGCGCGCGGAATGCCGACCTGGTCGATCGACAGTCCGGCGAGGTGCACGACCTTGGCCCTGGCATCTTCGCCCTGCGGCGGGATGGCGATCGGCTTGGCGCCGGGGTCGATCTGGGTGCGGTGCAGGAAGAGATGGAAGTGACCATGTTCGTCGGCATCGCGATCGCCATCGGCATGGACATGGTAATACCAGCGCGCCTTAGTCCGCGCGTCGCGCGCGTCCTTCTCGGGAAAATGCTTCCAGTAGCGCGGTGGCCCCTCGGGAAGCACGCGCATCATGAGAGGGCGCTGCTCACGCGCCATCTGCGTGACCGTCTCGACGACGATCCGTCCGGCTTCACGCTCGTCCAACATGGTTCCGAACCCGGCAGGGCGACAATGGCCGCCCTGCCGTATCGGGCCTTGTTATTCGGCAGCGGCGCAGCAGCCGTCCTTGTCGTCGGCGGCAGCGCAGCATCCATCCTTGTCGTCATGGGCGGCGCAACAGCCTTCGGCTGCACAGCACCCTTCCTTGTCGTCCATCGCGGCGCAGCAGCCGGTGGCGGCAACGGCGTCTTCGACGGCTTCTTCGGCGGCGGCTTCTTCGGCTTCGGTCGCACCTTCGCCGCAGGCGCTGGTGGCCATGGCTAGGCCGCCGGCCACGGCGAGCATCGAAGTGAGTTTGACGGTTTTCATGGGGCATCTCCCAGGTCGGGCGCTCTTTGGTGAGTTGCCTGTCGCCAGCCGCGCCCGGGCCAGCCCCAGGATGCGCCCCCCCGCAAGACGCAGTCCGAAGCGGCGACCATGACGGAGCCGACATGAAAAGAAAAGGGGCCGCCGGTCTCCCGACAGCCCCTCTCGCTGTGAGCCTTGATTGAACTCAGTAACGCAGGTCGAAGCGATCCGCGTCCATCACCTTGGTCCAGGCCGCGACGAAGTCCTTCACGAACTTCTCTTCGTGGCCGTCCTCGGCATAGACTTCGGCGACCGCACGCAGCTGCGAGTTGGAGCCGAAGACGAGGTCGGTACGTGTGGCGCGATACTTCTCCTCGCCCGACTTGCGGCATTTGCCGAGGAATTCTTCGTCGCCGCTCTCGTCGACCACTTCCCACACCGTGCCCATTTCGAGCAGGTTGACGAAGAAGTCGTTCGACAGCGTGCCGACACGGTCGGTGAAGACGCCATGCTTGGCATTGCCGGTATTGGCGCCGAGCACGCGCATGCCGCCAAGCAGCGCGGTCATCTCGGGCACCGACAGGCCGAGCAGGTGCGCCCGGTCGATCAGCATGTCCTCGGTTTTCACGCTTGCCTTGGTCTTCAGGTAGTTGCGGAAACCGTCGGCGAAGGGCTCGAGCGGTTCGAAGCTCTCGGCGTCGGTCTGCTCCTGGCTGGCATCCCCGCGTCCGGTCGTGACAGGCACGCTGATGTCATAGCCGCCATCCTTGGCTGCCTTCTCGATGGCCGCAGCACCGGCGAGGACGATCGCGTCGGCCATCGAGAGGTCACCACGCAGCTCGTCGAGCTTCGAGAGAACCTTGGACAGCTCGTCGGGATCGTTGACCGCCCAGCCCTTCTGCGGCTCGAGCCGGACGCGTGCGCCATTGGCACCGCCACGATGGTCCGAGTTGCGATAGGTCGAAGCCGACGCCCAGGCCGCCTTGACCAGTTCGCTGACCGAGAGGCCGCTATCGAGCACCTTGGACTTGAATTCGGATACCGCGCCGTCGGACGGCTTGGTTCCCGCCGGCGTCGGATCCTGCCAGATGAGGTCCTCTTCGGGCACTTCCGGTCCGAGGTAACGGACCTTGGGTCCCATGTCGCGGTGGGTCAGCTTGAACCAGGCGCGGGCGAAGGCGTCGTCGAGCGCCGCCTGGTCGTCGCGGAAACGCTCTGAAATCTTGCGGTATTCGGGGTCGCGCTTCAATGCCATGTCCGCCGTGGTCATCATCGTCGGGACCTTCTTGGACGGATCGCGCGCATCGGGCGCCATGTCTTCGGGGTCCGGATCGATCGGCTGCCACTGGTTGGCGCCCGCGGGCGACTGGACCAGCTCGTAGTCATACTTGAACAGCAGTCGGAAATAGTCGTTGCCCCACTCGGTCGGGTTGGGCGTCCATGCCCCCTCGATGCCCGAGGTGGTGATGTGACCCTTGCCGATCTCTTCCGGATCGGTGAGCCAGCCGAAGCCCATGTGGTGAAGATGTTCGCCCTCGGGCGCGCCACCAAACGTGTCGGCGGGCTTGGCGCCGTGGGCCTTGCCGAAAGCGTGACCACCCGCGGTCAGCGCGACGGTTTCCTCGTCGTTCATCGCCATGCGGCTGAACGTCTCGCGCATGTCGCGCGCCATGCCCTCGGCATCGTGCGGATTGCCGCCCGGACCCTCGGGATTGACGTAGATGAGGCCCATCTGGATCGCGGCGAGGGGATTTTCGAGCGCCTTGCCCTCATCGGGATGGATGCGCGTGGGCGCGCCGGTGTCGACCCACTGTTCTTCGGTGCCCCAATAGACGGTTTCGGGTTCGAACACATCGGCGCGGCCGCCGCCGAAGCCGAACACCGGGCCACCCATGCTTTCGATAGCGACGTTGCCGGTCAGCACGAACAGGTCAGCCCAGCTGATCTTGTTGCCGTACTTCTTCTTGATCGGCCACAGCAGGCGGCGGGCCTTGTCGAGGTTGCCATTGTCGGGCCAGCTGTTGAGTGGGGCGAAACGCTGCTGCCCGCTCGAGGCGCCACCGCGCCCGTCGCCGGTGCGATAGGTGCCCGCGGCGTGCCACGCCATGCGGATGAAGAAGGGGCCATAATGGCCATAGTCGGCCGGCCACCATTCCTGGCTGTCGGTCATCAGCGCGGTGAGATCGGCCTTGAGCGCGTCATAATCGAGGCTCTTGAAGGCTTCGACATAGTCGAAATCCTCGCCCATCGGGTCGACGGTCTTGCCGTGCTGCGTCAGGATTTCGAGATCGAGCTGGTCGGGCCACCAATCGCGGTTGGTGCGGCCGAGCAGCGATCGTAGTTCGGGCGAGCTACCGCTCATCGGGCAGCCGCTAAAGCCTTCGCCGGTTTTCTTATCCATCTGAAAAGTCCCCTCTGGGTTTGAGTCGGTTCGTCGACCGTCTGATGAACCCGCAGCCTTGCGGGTGTCCAATCGATTAGTTGCGTCTGATCAATCGCTCCAGTCGATTGCCAAGTTCCATCATGCGATGCACAGTCGGGCGGACAGGACGGAGAACGAGATGAACGACCGCTACGCCCGCTCGCTGGACGACGCCGACGCCTTTTGGCTGGAGGAAGCGAAGCGGCTCGACTGGGACCGCTTTCCGAGCAAGGCCGGCAACGCGTCGTTCGATCCGGTGGATATCAAGTGGTTCGAGGACGGTCGGCTCAACCTTTGTCACAACGCGATCGACCGGCACCTTGCCGACAAGGGCGACAAGGTTGCGCTGCATTTCGAACCGGACGATCCGAAGGGTGAAGCGCGGTCGCTTACCTTTTCGGACCTGCACGCGCTGGTGGTGCGCATGGCGAATGCGTTGAAGGCGATCGGCGTCGCCAAGGGCGATCGCGTCACCATCTACATGCCGATGGTGCCCGAAGGTGTCGCCGCCATGCTCGCCTGCGCGCGGATCGGGGCGGTCCATTCGGTGGTGTTCGGCGGCTTTTCGCCCAGCGCGCTGGCAGGCCGCATCGTCGATTGCGAAAGCCGCTTCGTGGTGACGGCGGATGCCGGACGCCGCGGCGGCAAGCCGGTCGCGCTCAAGGCCAATGTCGACGCCGCGCTCGCGCAGGACGGGGTCGAGGTCGAGGCGGTGCTGGTCGTGCGCCACACGGGGGACGAGATCGACTGGGTCGAAGGCCGCGACCGCTGGTTCGACGAGGTCGCCTCGGACGACCCCGTGCCGTGCGAGGAGATGGACGCCGAGGATCCGCTGTTCGCGCTCTACACGTCGGGCTCGACCGGCAAGCCCAAGGGGGTGCTGCACACCACCGGCGGCTATGGCGTTTGGACCGCGCTGACCTTTGCCGAGGTCTTCGATCACCGGCCCGACGACGTCTATTGGTGCACCGCCGATATCGGCTGGATCACCGGCCATAGCTACGTCGCCTACGGCCCGCTGCTCAACGGCGCGACGCAGGTGGTGTTCGAGGGCGTGCCGACGTGGCCCGATGCGGGCCGCTTCTGGGACGTGTGCGACAAATATGGGGTGACGCTGTTCTACACCGCGCCGACCGCGATCCGTGCGCTGATGCGCGAGGGCGACGATCCGGTCACCAGCCGCTCGCTCGACAGTTTGCGCATTCTCGGTACGGTGGGCGAGCCGATCAATCCCGAAGCGTGGCGCTGGTATTCGGAAGTCGTCGGCAATGGGCGCTGCCCGGTCGTCGACACGTGGTGGCAGACCGAAACGGGCGGCGTGATGATCACTTCGCTGCCCGGCACGCCGACCAAGCCCGGCGCTGCGGGCCGTCCGATGGTTGGTGTCGAGCCGCTGATCGTCGATGGCGAGGGCGCAGTGCTGAAATGTGCCGCGGAAGGTAATCTCTGCATCGCGCGCAGCTGGCCCGGACAGGCACGGACGGTCTATGGCGATCACCAGCGCTTCATCGACACTTATTTCTCGACCTTCCCGGGCCGCTATTTCACCGGCGACGGATGCCGCCGCGACGAGGACGGGTTCTACTGGATCACCGGGCGGGTGGACGACGTGCTCAACGTGTCGGGACACCGCATGGGGACCGCGGAGATCGAAAGCGCCTTGGTCGCGCATCCCAAGGTCGCCGAGGCCGCGGTCGTCGGCTACCCGCACGACATCAAAGGGCAGGGCATCTATGCCTATGTCACGCCGATGGAGGGCATCGAAGGCGACGACGCGCTCGACGCCGAACTGCGCCAGCAGGTGCGCGGCGACATCGGCCCCATCGCGACGCCCGACCATCTCCACTTCACCGCCGCGCTGCCCAAGACTCGCTCGGGCAAGATCATGCGGCGCATCCTGCGCAAGATTGCCGAGAACGACTATGGCGCGCTGGGAGACACGTCGACGCTCGCCGACCCGTCGGTGGTCGATGCGCTGATCGAGGGGCGCAAATCGTAGCCGGCCTTCACTTTCTGCAACAACATAAGTAAACTCGATATGCCGAATCGTTAGCGTCCGTTCGAGAAGAGCGGCCAAGGGGGAAGCGATGCGATTCTCGACGAAGGCGATTCTTATCTGTGCCGTTGCAACGACGTCGGCGTGCAGCACGGCCAACTATACGATGCCCAAGATGTCGGCCTCGATTTCCAATCAAGATCCGGTCGCAGTTTATCTTGATCAGCATCTCACGACGTACGAAGATGCCATGTCAAAGGTGGCCGATACTCAGGACGACCTCGCTATTGTGACGACCTTGGCGGCGCTGGGTGGGACGACGGCCATGGCGCTTGGTGCCGGCACGGATGTCGGAATAATCGCCGGAGCTGCAGGTTCCGGCGCCGGTGCGGCGAAGAACTATATGATGGCTAGCGAAAGAATGGCGCTGCTGATTCAGGCATCGCGAGCAACCCTGTGCCTGAGAGAGGAATATGTAGGAATCAAGGCCGTCGAGAAGGCGCTAATCGACCGTTTCGTCGTTGCGGACATTGCCGAGAAAAAGGCACTCGATGCGAGCTACGACGCATCGCTTTCGCGCGCCAAGACGCTGCAATCGTTCTTAGGCGACCAAAACATGAATTATGTTAGCCACATGCTAGACGAACGCGAGCAGATCACCGTTGATGCCGCAAGAGCCGTCGCGCTATCGTTGCAACTTAAGCTCAACAACTTGCAATCGGTTCCTGACTATAGCGCTACGGTTCGCTCGATCCGCGAGGCCCAGCAATTGGCCGACGCAGCAACGACTAATCGCGGCGACGATCCCGAGGTCAAACTTTTGACCGACGACATCGCCTCTTACAAGGTGCGCGTCGAGGCCTGCAAAGCCATGCTGCCTGCTTAACCCTTCGCAGTAGCTATCGCGCAAAGATACGTGACGGGTCGGCGAAGGCCTTGAACTCGAGCCCGTTGCCTGCGGGATCGCGCACGAACATCGTGTGCTGTTCGCCCGGCTGACCTTTGAATCGCACGCGCGGCTCCACGATGAAGTCCGCGTCGGCGGCCTTCAGCCTGTCGGCCATCGTTTCGAAGTCGGGGACCGTCAGGATCAGTCCGAAATGAAAGATCGGGACCTCGTCGCCGTCGACCGCATTAGTCCGCGCCTTGCCCTCGTGCGCGGGGTCGAGGTGAGCCACGATCTGGTGTCCCGCGAGATCGAAATCGACCCACGTCTCGCTCGACCGGCCCTCGCGGCAGCCGAGCACGTCGCGATAGAAGCCGCGCGCGGCGTCGAGGTCGTCGACGGGAAAGGCGAGATGGAAAGGCGGGCGCTCAGCCATAGCGTTGCGCGAACGCCGCCGCCGCGCCGTAGAGCCCGGCCTGCGGGTGGGTGATGAGCTTGACGGGGATCGCCTCCATGCGCCGCTCGAACCGCCCCTTGGCGATGAAGCGGTCGGCAAAGCCCGAGCGCGCGAAATGGTCGCGTAGGCGATAACCGAGCCCGCCGGCGATCGCGACCTGGTTGGCGCCCTGCGCCAGCGCCAGGTCACCCGCGACTGCACCCAAAGTCAGGAAGAAGCGGTCGAGCGCCGCGGACGCGAGCGCATCCTTGCCCGACATCGCCAGCTGCCACAGCGCCTTGTCCTCGAGCTCCTTGACCGGCTTGCCCTCGATCTTGCCCAGCGCCTCGTAAATGTTGACCAGTCCCGACCCGCAGGCGACGCGCTCGACCGACACGCGCAGATAGCGCCGCCGCAGCCGTTCGAGGATCTGGTCTTCGAGACTGTCGAGCGGGGCGAAGTCAATATGCCCGCCCTCGGTCGCGATCACATGGGTGTGCCCGTCGCGTTTGAGCACCTGGCTTACGCCCAGCCCGGTGCCCGGACCGACCACGGTCATCACACCCTCGGCGGGAAACGGCCCTGCGGGACCGGTCAAATGGAGGAAGCAATCCTCGTCCAGCTGCGCTGCGGCATAACCCACGGCGGCAAAGTCGTTGACGATCAGGAAGTCCTTCACGCCCAGCTTTTCCTGCGCCAGCGCCGGGCGGATCACCCACGGGTTGTTGGTGAGCTTGAGCACCTCGCCCGTGACCGGACCCGCAAAGGCGATCGACAGCGCATCGGGCGCCCCGCCGTCCAGCCCGGCGACATAGTCCTGCCACGCAGACTGGAAGCTCGCATGATCGGAAGTGCCCAGCGTGACGGGATCGCCGAGCCCGATGACCTGCCCGCCCGCAATTTGCGCCTGCGCGAAGCGGGCGTGGGTGCCGCCGACATCTGCGACCGCGATCGTGCGAGAGCCTGTCATCGGCTCGCTCCCTAGCGCGTTACCATAGCCAGATATAGAGGCCCGCGAGGATCGCGATCACGACCAGCGACAGCATGTTGAACAGCGCCGAAGTCGCAAAGCTCATGTCGCGCACCTTCACGATCTGGTCGTCGCGCGGGCCGGCCGTCATGCGGCTGACGACCATTGCGGCGACCAGCGCGACCAGGAAGACGATCCAGATGCGCAGGATGAAGGGCACGTCGGGCGCGCCGAACTTCATCGCGACATTCATCAGCACCGAACCGATCAGCGCGGTGAACGCGCCCGCGGTGTTCGATTTCTTGTCGAAGAAGCCGAGCAGGAAGACGATCACCACGCCGGGCGCGATGAAGCCGGTATATTCCTGCACCGTCTGGAAGCCGCTTTCGAACCCGCCGATGAAGGGGCGGGCAAGAACCAGCGCGATGGCCATGGCGGCAAAGGCGGTGACCCGGCCGACCTTCACGTAGTGCTGTTCGCTCTCGTTCGGCCGCGCGTCCTTGTAGAGATCCATCGTGAAGATGGTCGAGATCGAGTTCATCATCGAGGCGAGCGAGGAGACGATCGCTGCGACCAGCGCCGCGAAGACGAGGCCGCGCAGTCCTGCGGGCGCCATGCCCATCAGCTCGCCATAGGTGCTGTCGCTACGCGCCTCGAGCGCGCCGCCGTCAACCATCCCCTGCTGCGCGAGCATCACCGCGGCGATGCCCGGGATGACGACGATGAAGGGAACGAGCAGCTTGAGGAAGGCCGCGAAGGCGAGACCTTTCTGCGCTTCGGCGAGGTTCTCGGCGCCCAGCGCACGCTGGATGATATACTGGTTGAAACCCCAATAGCTGAAGTGCAGGACCCACAGGCCGCCGAGCAATGTCCAGATACCCGGCAGGTCCGAATAGGCCGGATGGGCTTCGTCGAGGATCATTTCGAAATGCCCCGGCATCTCGCTCATGAGCAGCGCCAGGCCGCCCAGGGCTCCATCGGCGCCTTCGAGCGCATCGAGCGCGATCCAGGTGATCGCGAGCCCGCCCAGCAGCAGGATGACGACCTGGATGATGTCGGTCAGCGCGACCGCCTTCAGCCCGCCATAGAGCGAGTAGAGCGCCGCGAACGCCGCGAGCGCCGCCATCGATCCCATGACGCTCCAGCCGGTCAGCGAGGATACGGCCAGCCCGCCGAGCCACAACACCGTGGTCAGGTTGACGGCGGTGTAGAGCGCGACCCAGAAGACGCTCATCAGCTTCTTCACGCCTTCGCCGTACCGCTGCTTGAGGAATTGCGGCATCGTGTAGATGCGCTTGTCGAGGAAGATAGGCAGGAAATATTTGGCGACGATGATCAGGACCAGTGCGGCCTGCCATTCGTAGGCGGCGATGGCGATGCCGACCGCATAGCCCTGACCCGACTGGCCGATGATCTGCTCGGCAGAGATGTTCGACGCGATGAGCGAGGCGCCGATCGCCCACCAGGGCAAGGCGCGGCCGGCGAGGAAATAGTCCTCGGTATTCTTCTGGTGGCCGGCCGGCTCGCGACTGACGCTCAGCGCGATGCCCAGCAGCGCGAGCGCGTACAGCGCGATGATGACGATATCGATCGTTTCGAGTGCCATCTATTCTCTCCCCCGTCGGCGGCAGGCCCGCCTTCCTGTTGCCATGCGATGGTAACGAGCGTTGGCGCCGCGTCCATCATGCATTCGAATGCACCGCTAGAATGAGCAGTCGGTGCCTTGTGCAAACTCCTCGCGCACCACCGTGCCGATGCGCATCGTGAAGGCGCCTTGCGACGCGAACCCGATGCTCGGGCCAAGGTCGGCGGCGCACGCTTCTGTGACGATCATTTCGCGCCAGCCCTTGCCGGCTGCGACCGACAATTGGTGCGTGATATCGACGGTCTCGCCGCCGACGCGCATGACCACGGGTGCGGTCGGACGCTCGAGCACTTCGTAGGCGATGCGATAGCCGATCCCGCTGCTGCCGCCCTGCTGCTGCAGGTCGAACGACGCACCCGGCGCGAAGCGGATTTGCCGCGCATCTTCCTGCGCATTGCGGTCGAGGCCGGTGGCGGTGATCCCGCCGGCCGTGCCGCGCAGGTTGTCGAGCTTGCCGGTTGCGGTATTCGCGAGCACGCCGTCGGCAAGACGCCCGTTGACGTACCAGTCGGCTGCCGCCCCCTCGGTCAGCGCGGCGCAATTCTCGTCGAGCATCGGTGTCGGGCTCGCGTCGTCGAGCGAGCGGCCATAGCCGAATGCGAACAAGGCGCCCTCGGGGCCGTTGAGCGGATTGCCCTCGCACGTCGCGGGCCAACTGAAGGACAGCTTGCCGGTCGCTTCGCGCTTTCCGAACAGGATGTCGGCAACGCCCGCGCCCTCGCTGCCCGGAAGCCAGCTGGCGACGAATGCGTTGGAAGCATTCATCTCGCGGTTCATCCAGAGTGGACGCCCCGAGAGGAAGACGGCAACCGTCGGGATGCCGGCTGCGTCGAATTTTCTCAGGAGGTTCAGCCCCTCCTCGTCCGGAAAAGCGAGGTTCTTCCGGTCGCCGGCGAACTCGGCATAGGGCTCTTCGCCGAACACCACGATCGCGACGTCGGGCTCGTCGGCGTAATTACCATCGGGAGCGTAGGTCGCGCTGCCACCGGCTGCCGACGCCGCTTCCTCGATGCCCGCCCAGATGGAGGTCGCGCCCGGGAAGTTGGCATTGGTCAGCTCGCCCCCGCCCTGCCAGGTCAGCGTCCAGCCTCCCGAGGCCTGCGCGATGCTGTCGGCGGCCTTGCCCGCGACGAGGATGTCGGCGCCGTCCTTGATCGGGAGCACGCCGTCATTCTTGAGGATCACCTGGCTCTTGGCCACCGCCTCGCGCGCGACCGCGCGGTGGGGGGCGAAGCCGAGCTTTTCCCACTCGCCCGCATTGGGACGGGCCGACGGCTTGAGCGCATTTTCGTCGAGCAGGCCGGCGCGATACTTGACGCGCAGGACGCGGCTAACGGCCTCGTCGATGCGCGCCATCGACACGGTACCGTCGCCGACCTGGGCGGTCAGCGTGTCCATCAGGCCCTTCCAGTCGTCGGGCACCATATAGATGTCGAGCCCGGCATTGATCGCCTGCGCACAGTCGGTGACGGTGCAGCCGGCGACCTGGCCGTGGCCGTTCCAGTCGCCGACGACCAGCCCGTCAAAGCCAAGCTCCCCGCGCAGATAGTCGTCGAGCAACTCCTTGTGGCCGTGCATCTTCTTCCCGTTGATCGAGTTGAAGCTGGCCATGATCGACTGCACGCCTGCATCGATCGCCGCCGGATAGGGCACGGCGTGGATCGCCTTGAGCGCCGCGATGTCGCCCTTCACCTCGCCCTGGTCGACGCCCTGGGCAGTGCCGCCATCGCCGAAGAAATGCTTGGCCGTCGCGACCACGCGCCCGCGGCGAAGCCAGTCTTCGTCTCCCGGCTTGCCCTGCAGCCCTTCGACCAACGCAGCGCCCATCCTGGCGACAAGCCGAGGGTCCTCGGAATAGCTCTCGTACGTCCGCCCCCAGCGATCGTCACGCGCAACAGCCACGGTGGGCGAAAAATTCCAGTCGATGCCGGTAACCTCGATCTCGGTCGCGGTCGCCGCGCCGATCAGTCGGACGAGATTGGGATCGTGCGTCGCGCCAAGCGCAATATTGTGCGGGAAGATCGTGGCGCGAACGACATTGGTGTGACCGTGCACCGCGTCGGTGCCCCACATGGTCGGGATGACCGGCTCGTCCCCTTCGAGCGGCCTGGTCGAGGCATCCCACATCTCGTCGGCCAGGCGCAGCCATTCCGGCCCTTCGGCGAATTCATCACCATAAGGCCCGCCATTGCCGCCATTAAGATAGGAGCCGAAGCGATAGCGCTCCATATCCTCGGCGGTGAAGCTGTTGATCTGCGGCTGGATGAGCTGCGCGACTTTCCGCTCGAGGCTCATACGCGAGACGATATCGGCGATGACGGCGTCTTCGGCCGCGCGCTGGTCGACGACCACGGGCGCGGTCGGCTCCATTGCCGCGGGGCCATTCGCACTGGTGCAACCGATGAGCGCGAGTGCCAATATGCTGGCGCCAGAAAACCTCACTGAACATCCTCCCAACTGTTCGGGTGCGCCGCCATATCCCCCGGCTCACGCATCGTCGCGACCAGTGATAGTCAAAAAAGTGAGCGTTCACAATTGCGAAAAATCTGGAATGATGCAACGACCTGTCGCAAGGGGGTTTCATGACCATGGGCAAGCGCGGTTCGATCACCATCGAAGACGTCGCGAAAGCGGCCGGCGTTTCGCGCCAAACGGTCAGCCGGGTCATGAACAACAAGCCGGGCGTCAAGCCAGCGGTCCGCGAGCGGATCGAGGAAGCGATCGCGGATCTCGGTTACGTTCCCAACCTCGCCGCGCGGCGGATGGGCGGCGCGCGGAGCTTCCTGATCATGGCCATCAACGACCGCCAACGCACGATCGAAAACTGGTCTGCCGGGCGCGGCAACGACTGGGTCGACCAAATGCTCTATGGCGGCATGCTGGCCTGCGAGAAGCGCGGCTATCATATGCTGTTCGAGCTCGTGGATACCGAACCCGACGAGGCAGTGCGCCAGGTCCGGCGTGTCCTCTCGAGCCTGCAACCCGACGGGTTCATCCTGACGCAACCGCATAGCGAGAACTTGGCGCTTGCCGACCTGCTGACCGATCTCAAGCGCCCGTTCGTCCGCATCGGGCTCCCCAACGAAGACATCGACGCTGCCGCGATCCACATGGACGAAGCGGCCGCGGCCGAAACGGCGGTGCGCCACCTCACCGATCTTGGGCACGAACGCATCGCGCTGATGGCCGGCAGCGCCGAATATCGGGGAAGCTATTACCGCAAGAAAGGCTATCGCGCGGCCATGGAGGAGGCGGAACTGACCCCGCTGATCGAGGCCGCCGAGTTCCATTTCGAAAATGCGGCGCAACTTGCCAAGGAATGGCTCTCGCGCGATGACCGCCCGACTGCGATCATCGCGGAGAATGACGAGATGGCCTTCGCGATCCTGCATGTCGCCGACGCGATGGGGATCGAGGTACCCAAGTCGCTTTCGGTCATCAGTTTCGAAGACACGCCGGGCGTGCGCTTTTCAGTGCCGCCGTTGACCGCCATCCGCCAACCCACCGCGGCGATGATCGCGCGCGGGTGCGAATTGCTGATGGATGCAGCAGAAGGCGGCGCCCCCGAAGGCGACCAGGTCGTCCCCTTCGAGCTGATCGAACGCGAGACGACTGGCCCCGCGCCTGAATGATCGGGCGCTTCACTCCGCTCTACATTCTCGCCAATCTCGGCGCCCATCTCGGCTTTCTTCCACTCCTCGTCCTGCTGCTTCCGCGCCGGGTCGAGGCCATAGCGGACGGCGAACCGCTCGTCCTACTCAGCCAATTACTGTTGCTCGGCGGGGTGACGGCCAGCCTGGCGCACATCGCATCGGGCGCCTTCAGCGACCGCTGGATCGCGCGGCATGGCAACCGCCGCGGCCCGATTGCGATCGGGCTCGCGCTGCTCGTGGTCAGCTATGTCCTGTTCTCGCAGGCCTTCACCGTACCGAGCCTCGCGCTCTCGATGGTCTGCTTCCAAGTCAGCCTGAATGTCATGTTCGCCCCACTCGGCGCGCTTCTGACCGACCATGTCCCGCACGAGCGAAAGGGCTGGATCGCCGGCTGGCTCAACATGGCGCTGCCACTCGCGGGGCTCGCGATCGGGTTGCTGGGCTTCATCAGTACACAGGATGCGCGATGGCCTTTCCTGCTGCTGGCGGGGGCGATCGCGCTGGCCGTGCTGCCGCTCGTCAGCCTGTGGCCCAGGGCGCTGCCCCTGGTCGAAGCGAAGGCGGAGCGCGCACAACTCGCTGCCAGCCTGTTGCCGCGCGATTTTGCTTTTGCATGGATCGCCCGGCTCGCCATCCAGACCGGTGCCGCGATGATCCTTTCCTATCTCTACCTCTATGTCGACCTCGTTGCCGGTCGTAGCGCCGTTTTCCCATCCCAGGGTGCTTCCGAAGGCGTCGCGACGCTGAGCGTCATCGCCACGATCGTGTCGCTTGCCGCAGGGATCATCGCCGGGCGGCTGAGCGATCGGTCGGGGAGGCGCAAGTTGCCGCTGATCGCAACCTCGCTCGCAGCGGGAGGCGCACTATTGCTGCTCGCCTGGGCGCCAGACTGGCGCGTGATCCTTGCCGGCTATGCGATCTTCACCGCGGCGCTTACCGCCTTCCTGTCGGTCGACAGCGCGCTCGTAGCTCAGCTGCTCGCAGGCCACCATCGGCGTGGCGCGATGCTTGGCGTGATGAATCTCACCAACACGCTTCCCGCCATCATCGCGCCCTCGGTCGCATTGTTGCTCGCAGCCGTCAGTTTCGAGGCGGCGACGCTGCGCATGATGCTGGGTGCAGCAGCAGCAGGCGCCACGATCGCAGCGATCGCCATCGCAGGGATCCGTTCGGTCCGATAGCAGACACAAAAAAACCCGCCACGAGGGCGGGTGTTTTTGATGGTTGCGGGGGTTGGATTTGAACCAACGACCTTCAGGTTATGAGCCTGACGAGCTACCGGACTGCTCCACCCCGCGGCACCATCAGCTGAGCCGTAATGACGGCACGCTTCGCGCGTGCTGGCATGGCCGGCTCGGCCTATAAACACGAAAACCGCCGCCAGTGTACCAGCAGCGGTTTCATGTAACATTGAGAATGGGTCCAACACACTCGTCGCAATGCCTGGCGACGACCTACTCTTCCAACGCTTAAGCGGTAGTACCATCGGCGCTGTCCGGTTTCACGGCCGAGTTCGGGATGGGATCGGGTGGGTCACGGACGCTATGGTCACCAAGCAATGGGACGAGTGTATTGAAATTCTAGAAATCGTGATTGTCTGCTGAGCGTATGATGCACGCTGACAGTCAAGGACTGTCGATGATGGTGGGATCCATCAAGCGCGATATGAGCAATTAGGACCGGTTAGCTCCACGCATTACTGCGCTTCCACACCCGGCCTATCAAGGTCGTGGTCTTCGACCGCTCTAAGATACCTTATCTCAAGGGAGGCTTCCCGCTTAGATGCTTTCAGCGGTTATCCCGTCCATGCATAGCTACCCTGCTGCACCGTTGGCACGATGACAGGTCCACCAGAGGCATGTTCACCCCGGTCCTCTCGTACTAGGGGCAACTCCTTTCAAGTATCGACGCCCACGGCAGATAGGGACCAAACTGTCTCGCGACGTTCTGAACCCAGCTCACGTACCACTTTAATTGGCGAACAGCCAAACCCTTGGGACCTGCTCCAGCCCCAGGATGTGATGAGCCGACATCGAGGTGCCAAACAACCCCGTCGATATGAGCTCTTGGGGGTTATCAGCCTGTTATCCCCGGCGTACCTTTTATCCGTTGAGCGATGGCCCTTCCACGAGGGACCACCGGATCACTATGACCGACTTTCGTCTCTGCTCGACTTGTCAGTCTCGCAGTCAGGCAGGCTTATGCCATTGCACTCTTGCAGACGGTTTCCAACCGTCCTGAGCCTACCATCGCGCGCCTCCGTTACTCTTTAGGAGGCGACCGCCCCAGTCAAACTACCCGCCACAGAGGGTCCCTGAACCGGATAACGGTTCGAGGTTAGACTATAGAAAACAACAGGGTGGTATTTCACCAATGGCTCCCTCTCAGCTGGCGCCGAGAGTTCAAAGCCTCCCACCTATCCTACACAATTGTTTCCCACAGCCACTCTGAAGCTGCAGTAAAGGTGCACGGGGTCTTTCCGTCTAACCGCGGGTACTCCGCATCTTCACGGAGAATTCAATTTCGCTGAGCAGGTGTTGGAGACAGTGGGGAAGTCGTTACGCCATTCGTGCAGGTCGGAACTTACCCGACAAGGAATTTCGCTACCTTAGGACCGTTATAGTTACGGCCGCCGTTTACTTGGGCTTCAATTCGGAGCTTGCACTCCTCCTTTTAACCTTCAAGCACCGGGCAGGCGTCAGACCCTATACGTCGTCTTGAAGCCGACTTAGCAGAGCCCTGTGTTTTTGCTAAACAGTCGCTACCCCCTGGCCTGTGCCCCCCGCTAAAAGTTGCCTTCTAACGGGGCCTCCTTCTTCCGAAGGTACGGAGGCAATTTGCCGAGTTCCTTCAACACCCTTCTCTCAAGCGCCTTAGTATACTCTACCTGACCACCTGTGTCGGTTTCGGGTACGGTCTATACGGAGGGGCTATTTCCTGGGACCGCTTCGCCGCCCTTATCAATCCGATAAGAAAGAACGACTTACGCGATCCGTCACACACCTCCAGGTACAGGAATATTAACCTGTTTCCCATCGACTACCCCCTTCGGGCTCGTCTTAGGGGCCGACTCACCCTGCGCGGATTAGCCTTGCGCAGGAACCCTTGGTCTTTCGGCGAGAGGGCATCTCACCCTCTTTATCGCTACTCATGTCAGCATTCGCACTTCTGATATCTCCACCGTCGGTTACCCTTCGGCTTCACAGACTTACAGAACGCTCCGCTACCGCTCGTAGTAAACTACGAACCCAAAGCTTCGGTGCATACCTTTAGCCCCGTTACATCTTCGTCGCAGGAACCCTTATTTAGACCAGTGAGCTGTTACGCTTTCTTTAAAGGATGGCTGCTTCTAAGCCAACCTCCTGGTTGTTTTGGGATTCCCACATACTTTCCCACTTAGGTATGACTTGGGGACCTTAGCTGTTGGTTAGGGCTGTTTCCCTTTTGACGACGGACCTTAGCACCCGCCGTCTGTCTCCCGGACTATACTCTCAGGTATTCGGAGTTTGGTTAGAATTGGTACGGCTCGCGCCGCCCGCATCCATCCAGTGCTCTACCCCCTGAGGAAACCATCCGAGGCACTACCTCAATAGTTTTCGCGGAGAACCAGCTATTTCCCGGCTTGATTGGCCTTTCACCCCTAGACACAGCTCATCCGAGCATTTTTCAACATACAACGGTTCGGCCCTCCAGTGCGTGTTACCGCACCTTCAGCCTGGCCATGCCTAGATCGCCGGGGTTCGGGTCTAATGCATCAAACTCAGTCGCCCTATTCAGACTCGCTTTCGCTGCGCCTACACCTATCGGCTTAAGCTTGCTTGATACATTAAGTCACTGACCCATTATGCAAGAGGTACGCGGTCAGAGCTCAAGGCTCCTCCCACTGCTTGTAGGCAACCGGTTTCAGGTACTGTTTCACTCCCCTCATCGGGGTGCTTTTCACCTTTCCCTCACGGTACTTGTTCGCTATCGGTCATGTACGAGTATTTAGGCTTCGAGGGTGGTCCCCCGATATTCAGACAGGATTTCACGTGTCCCGCCCTACTCAAGTCCATTAAGATCGTTTTCGCATACGGGGCTGTCACCCACTCTGGCGGATCTTTCCAAATCCTTCTGCTAACTCACTTAATGGCACTGGCCTGGTCCGCGTTCGCTCGCCACTACTAACGGAATCTCGGTTGATGTCTTTTCCTCCGGGTACTTAGATGTTTCAGTTCTCCGGGTTTGCTTCACCAAAGCTATATATTCACTAAGGTGATAACTTTCCCATTTATCCGTACCCGTCCGAAGACGGATAAGAATAAATGGTGAAGTTGGGTTTCCCCATTCGGAAATCTGCGGGTCAAAGATTGCTCACATCTCACCGCAGCTTATCGCAGCGTGCCACGTCCTTCATCGCCTGTACATGCCAAGGCATCCACCAATTGCCCTTACCTCACGCTTGAGAATCCACACCACCATCGACAGGCCTCGTGACAGAAGCCTCTCGGTTGAAGAGATGGTGTGCATCATAATATCCGACATCCTCGTTACTCGGCGGAGGATGCCGGCTCAGCTAGATAATCAATTAATGTTTAGTGCACGTCACCTGGCCAAAGCCAGATGCCGTCCACGG
>NZ_JAHVAH010000002.1 GCF_019264355.1 Sphingomicrobium clamense
CCTAACGATTCAGAGGTACGCGCTATCTGCTCGCCTAAGCGACTTGGTAAACAGGAGAAGTGATTATGAGTCTCGCAACCGATATACTGAAACACGCCGGCATTAACCTGGCGCCACCCTCATCGGCGGTAACAAAGAAGGTTACCCGCATCAAAGAAAAGGTTAAACGCAAACCTAAGCCGCGTGTAAAGCCGGTTAACGAGATGCCTGACGTCTATCCGCGCATCCCCGGAGTACACCAGCCTAAATATTGTGTAGGTAAAGGTCTGTGGCGCGCGCACTC
>NZ_JAHVAH010000003.1 GCF_019264355.1 Sphingomicrobium clamense
TGGCGTAAACGTGGGTATTCTGAAATCCCGCACAAACCATCTATTCGACTTTATACGTTCAGGTAACTTATATGACTACTATAGCTTTTGACGGTGAAACGATGGCCTGCGATACATGTGTCACGGGGAATTTTAAATACTATACGGATACCAAGATTTACGAGAACGACCACTTCGTTATGGGTGTATCCGGGGACGCCGGGGTGGGTAGGCTGTTGGTTGTCGATGCCGAGATATTGACGCCTAAGTACTACGACTTCGACTTTTCGGCGCTGGTGTTTGTTAAAGAGGATAAGCGTATTTTCAGGGTAGAATTCTTCAAGTCATGGGATTCGCCGTTAAGCTCAGTTATACCAATTGCGGGTAACGCAGCGGCCGTTGGCTCCGGTGCTCCGTATGCACTTACGGCGATGTTTATGGGTGCCACCGCTACTGCTGCTGTCGAGATAGCGAAGCGCTTCGACCCTAATACTGATGGGGGAGTGATAACACATCGACTAG
>NZ_JAHVAH010000004.1 GCF_019264355.1 Sphingomicrobium clamense
ATCTGAACCACTCGGCGGTGCTTGTAGGATTTCCTGATTAAGACCAATGAACGGGAATGAGCCTGTAACCATCGCGTTAACGGCTTGTTCGATGGTGAACCCTGTAAATTCAACACCACGAGTTATGATGTACGAATCAGGATTTCCGCATTTACCTTTCAACCATGTCAGGATTGAATAGGTTTTACACAAGTTACCGGTTTCAAGTTTATCTGCGATACGCAAATTGGCTTGAGCGTCTGATTCAGCGGTAAGGGTGTGCTGGATGCCCGCTCCGGTTATAACTGTAGCTGTGACAGCCGTGACCATGAACGCTTTGTCGTTATTTCCGGATAAACCGTCGAACTGGACAAGGTCGCCAACTTCAACACCGTCTGTTTCAAAACTACCGTTTGTGCGTGTGAAAGTTTTCGCCACCGGGTCTACGGTAACGCTGATTCCCGATTTAGTGGAACCTGCTACCCAGGAACTGGTCATTGCGCCAGCAAGCAACTCATCCT